>QZKV01000042.1 GCA_003599575.1 Desulfobacteraceae bacterium
AGTTGGCTTGAAAAGCGCGCTGCGTGGTGATCAGGGCCACGAACTCCTGGGCCAGGTCGACATTGGACATTTCCAGGCTGCTCGGCGCGATGGCACCTACACCGGCCGAGTTGGGCACCGTGACGACCGGTTGCCCGGAGGCCAGCGAGGACATGAACAAATTGCTGCCTTGTTTGGCCAGACCTGCATAACTGGCGAAATCGGCCAGTGCGATCTGCGCGAAAGGAGCCATGGTACCGTTGGAATAAAGGGCCGTAAAAGTACCGTTTTCATCCACCGAAATGCCCTGCAGCATACCGCTGGGGTACCCGTCCTGGGTCTGGCTTGTTTTGACCGATGTGCCGGAATACCCCGTTATGGAACCATTGCTGTTGCCCAATGCATCCAGCATGTTCCAGTCGATGGTCAGATCGTTGCCGGTAAGGCCGGTCACCGTTATGGGAGGGCCGGCATCGCCGGCCGCCATGGCGGGTGTGCTGCTTCCCGGCAACAATGTGCCGGTGGCGTCAAAAACAAGCTCGTAGTAGGCGGGCGGGGCAGCAGCCGGTCCCGCCGGTGTGGCCGATCCAATGGATGGCGCCACATACCAGTTCCAACCGGTGGCGGAACGGATGAAATTGAAATTGAGCTCGATCGAGTTGCCCAGGGAATCATACACCGACATGGTGGTATCGAAAGTATCGCCTATCGCGGCGCCGGCATCCAGGTTGAGCCCTATGGAGATTTCTTCGGTTGGGCGCGGCGTGCTGATGCCGTTGGGCAGGGAAATGTTGCCCAGGGCCCCCAATGCGCCGGTGACGGGATTGATGGCATATCCTTGGACCAGCAAACCGTCCTGAGTGACCAGCGTGTTGTCGCCGTTGAACTCGAATTGTCCGGCGCGGGTGTAATACTGCCCGTTGTTGGACTCGTTTCGGACGATGAACATGCCTTGGCCGTTGATGGCAAGGTCGGTGACGGTGTTGCTGTTTTCCAAGGTTCCGGCATTCCAGTTGGACGATATGCCGTTCATGCTGACACCCCGCCCGATCTGCATCCTGCTTTGTCCCAGCGTGGCATTGAAGACGTTGGCGAACAGCACGCGCGAGGTTTTGAAACCGGTGGTGTTGACATTGGCGATATTGTCGCCGATCACAGCCATGGTGCTGGTTTGTGCTTTTAATCCAGAGATACCCGAATACAGCGATCCGATCATCGTAGACTCCTTTCGTTTTTAGATGAAAGTAAAACCCACTCTCATCTTCCAACCGTTCAATTTATCGTGAGACAGAATAGATTCCGCATGCCTTTTTCCACTGTCACTTCTCATCGCTCTGAAGAACACGGATCACATTGCCCATAGGGATTTCCCTGCTGCCGGATTGCAGATAGGCCTGGCCGTTGCTGAAATGAACGCCTGCGACCACTCCGGACGCAAACTGGGTCGCCGGAATGGAATTTCCCAGATCGTCGATGGCGGCCACTTCAAAGGTATAGGCACCGTCGGGGGACCGCCCGCCCAAATAATCCCTGCCATCCCATGAGATTTGGTGTTGCCCGGCGGACAACGCCCCGCTTTCGATCTGGCGAATGAAATTGCCCTGCGGATCATATACGCGCAAGTAGCTGCCGGCCGCATCCCGCTCCAACGAAAACTCAATCTTTTGGCTTTGTCCGTCTTGTACCTCAATGCTGTTGCCCACGGCCATAATGGTCTTGCCGATGAAACCGACCGCCTGGCTGTTGGTCATCACGGATTGGGAGCTGTTGATTGAACCCAGGCTGGCATTGATGTTCTGGAGCTGCTCCAATGAGCTGAACTGCGCCAGTTGCGCGGTAAAAGCGGTGCTGTCCATGGGGTTCAGTGGATCTTGAGATTGCAGCTGGGCCACCAGCAAATTCAGAAAATCGTTTTTGCCCATGATCTTGTTATCGGATGCGGCCTTGGTCTCGCCGCCGCGGGAAGCCACCTGCGCTAAACCTTCGATTGACATGTCTGTGTTCCTCCTGGCCTGTTGTCCAAGCGTTTACTGCGCTGTCCTCGGGACAACCGAATGTTGTCGGCGGTCTGATACAGAAGTTGCCATGATCTTCTGAGTATCCCCTGATTCGTTTTCAAGCGAAGAAATCCACCTCGCCGGTGCTGCCATAGTGGAGTATCCCGGCCGGTCCGACCTCCTCCAGGCTGCCGTCACGCTCCTGGGATGGACCTTGCCCGCTGGGTCGGTGCCGTTGCTGATGCTGCTCCTGCGCTTGCCGGAAAGAAGACATGGGTTGCTGGCCGCTGCGCCATGGATCGTTGTCCGGGGCGACCGAAATCTCCACTTTTTGGACATGCAGCCCCTGCTGCTGCAGTTCGTTTTTCAATAATTGGATATTGTGTTCGAGGATCTCCTTGACCTGACGGGTCTCTGCGGTCATGCGGATGATGACGTTTTGATCTTGCGTCATGATCTCCATGCGCAAATTGCCCAATAGTTCAGGTTTCAGTTTAATCTGCATGTGGGAATGGCGTCCATCGGTATGCAGGGTCATGCGCTGGACGATCTGACGGATAAGATCGGTCTCCATCTGCCTGGGGACCGCAGGTGTTTCCGGGGACCCCTGTGAAGGCTCGGCCGCAGTGCGCTGCCAAAGTGCGTCGGGGACCTGCAGCGTCTCGCGGGATGAAACGGCTATCCGGGAAGCGGTCGATTCGGACGGCGGCGTGCCGCCGCTGTTTTCATCACCCATGGGCTGCAGCACGCTTTTTACCTTCAAAGAAGGCTCGGCGTTTTCGAGCAGGGCCGGCGCCGCGACGGATTTTTCCAGTGGGGTTGAAGACAAAGATGTATTCAGCTTGGGGGAATGGTGGTGAGCCTGGATGAACCGGGGCGAACCTGCGCCTGTGGTCGGATCGTCCGTTTTTCTTCCTTCCGAAATTTCCCCCCCCCGGGCGTCTGGGGGCGCAGCCTGCAGAACCTCTTGATTTTCGAACGCGCGTTCATTGGCTTTCTGCAGTGCATGACCTTGCGCATCGGCCGCACTTTTTGTGAAGAGATGTGTACGGACTCCCGCTTGATCCGCAGTTGGTTGCTCGGTTCGGAATTGATCCCAGGTTTTGACGGCATGCTGTGTCGCACCCGAAGCAGGCCGCCTGCCGGTGTGGGCCCCTTCGGCAAGCGCCGTCCACAAACCGGGGGCCGCTTCAACCGGTGCTTCGTCAGAATCCGAAACGGCCGCAGCACCATCGACGGATGTTTCGGGAAGGGCAACCTGGGGTCGGGCTGTTTCAGCACTCTCGGCCCCATTGGGGCCCGGCGTCTGAATTTTCACCTGCAACGCGGGACTATCTTTATTGTCGCTCCCAGCTGCTTGCAAAACCAGATTGAGCACGTTTTTGCCCCCGTTTTCGGGATTGGACAGATCGATCAGCGGCACCCATTGACTGGGATCTCCCTCCAATGCCACCAGATCGAACTGCTCCAAAGAACGGTTCAGCTGTTCGGCTGGCATTTGCATTAAGGCAGCCATAATTTCGGCAAAACCGCCGGTAGTGTCCCCGATTCCTTCGGCATCAAATTTGGGCGGCAGCTTGAGGGCCAATTTTTGGGTAAACACTCCCTCACTGCGCCCCAGCGGTGTCAGTTCCATGATTTTGAGTGTGCATTGCATCGTTTTCTGCTTTCAATTGTTTCTGAGAGTGAATCGGTTGATGGCCATTTCATTGATGAACTTCTGTTCCGCGCTGTCCAGTTCCGCAAGGAAAGCCTGTTCTCCTTTCTCCTTCAGACGGTCCAGGGTCTTGCGCTTTTTCATAGCGACCAGCAGCGCTTCGCGAGCCTGTTCGCACACCCTTTTTGCGGATTGCACCTCGCTGCGCCGAGCGTCGATTTCATCCGTCAGAGTTTGTAAAAAGCGGCGGTACATCGCCGCCTTGGAAGCGCTCCCGCCATTTTGGAGCCCCAGGCGGAACTCATCTTCGCACCGGCTGCGCTGTTCGATCCGGCCGGCCAAAACGGCTTCGGCCTGTTCCAGTAACCGGCGGGCATCGGACAACGCTTTCTGCAACCGATCTTCCTCGAATTGACGGTATCTGCGCAGCGCTTCCAGTTTGAATTGATATCCCATAGGTGGTCTGAGTTATTGGGTTTATTGGGTTTATTGGGTTTGTTGGGTTTATTGGGTTATTGGGTTTGTTGGGTTTGTTGGGTTTTCCTTTCCAAGCCGTAACCCAAACAACTCAATGAACTCAACAAACCCAATAAACTCAATTAACTCTCTCCTTTTGCACCCGATCAATCATTGTTTGTTCATCAAATCGTCCAATTGCAGCAGGCTTTGTTCGAAACCGATGCTTTCGTCGATGCCCTGCCGCAAAAAGGCCTGTATGCGGTCGATTTTGGCAATGGCCCGATCAATCGCCGCGTTGCTGCCGCTCACATATGCCCCGATGTTGATGAGATCTTCCGACTTCCGATAAGTCGCCAGCATTTCTTTCAGCCGCCCGGCATTGTGTTTGTGCTGAAGCGTGGCGATATCTTCCATGACACGGCTGATGCTGCGCAGCACATCAATGGCCGGATAATGGTTTTGATGCGCCAGTTCACGGCTGAGAACGATATGCCCGTCCAGAATGGAGCGCGCAGCGTCAGCGATCGGTTCATTCATGTCATCGCCTTCCACCAGAACGGTGTACAGACCGGTGATGGAACCGGCATGGTCTGACGTACCGGCGCGTTCCAGCAACTTGGGGAGCAAAGTGAACACCGAGGGCGTATATCCCTTGCTGGTAGGCGGCTCGCCCAGGGCCAACCCGATTTCGCGCTGCGCCATGGCAAAGCGCGTCAATGAATCCATCATCAGGTTGACCGTCCATCCCTGATCGCGGAAAAATTCGGCAATGGCCGTGGCCACGAATGCTCCGCGCACCCTGACCAAAGGAAGATGATCGGATGTCGCCACCACCACGACCGACTTCTTCAAGCCCTGCTCACCCAACTCCTTTTCAATGAAATCGTTTAATTCGCGGCCGCGTTCGCCGATCAGCGCAATGACGTTCACATCGGCGCTGCTCTGGCGAGCGATCATGCCCATCAACACGCTTTTACCGACGCCCGATCCGGCAAAAATCCCCATGCGCTGACCGCAACCCACCGTAATCAAGCTGTTGATGGCTCTTATACCCAAATCCAGGGGGACACGAATGCGTTGGCGCAGCAGCGGATTGATGGGATCGGCATAAACCGGATACTCGCTTGAGGTGTCCAGCGGTCCGCGCCCGTCAATCGGTTGTCCCAGACCATTGATGATCCGACCGAGCAGTTGGGGGCCAACTGAGATCGAGGCTCTTTCCTGCCTTGCCACAACCCGGCTGCCCGGACCGATCGTTTTGATATCTTCCAAGGGCATCATCAGAACCGTCCGGTCACGAAATCCGAGTACTTCAGCCATGAGCGGACGTTGCTTCTCATCACCCTGAATGTCGCACATGCAGCCCAGTTGCACTTTCGGTCCGCTGGCTTCCACCACCAGACCGACCACCTTGGTGACATGGCCGTAGATTTTAATAGGCGCTGTTTCACGCACTTTTTGGCGGTAGTTTTCCAGAGCCATCGGCATCTCAGCGATTCTATGGATGGCGGCCTTGGATTCAGCCATGGCCGAGGCCAGGCTATGGGCAAATGCCGCAATCTGCTGATCAATACGCGCATCAATGACGCCGAACTCGGTTTCAATCACGCAGCCGCCTTTTTGCAGATTGGGATCGGCACTGATTTGAACCATGTTCCATGAATCGACATCGGGCACCATACTTTGCAAAGTTCTGCGGATGGTTTCGCAATCGCCGGGGTTGGCTTTGATCTTCATGCACTCTCGACCGGCCGCCATTTCTACGGCGCGCCGGATGATCTTGTCGGCCAAATCCGGCTGATGCCCGATTTGATGCGCAACGATACCCCTGGCCAAGGCCAACGCCAAACGCACCGTATTCTCTTCGCAATTGACGCGGATCTGGATTTGCTGGTCTGCGAGCAGTGTTCGGGCCTGCGATAACAATTCACCCAGGGCGGCCATCTGGTCTTGTTCCAGGGCCAGTGTCTGGTTGCGGCCCTGCAATTTTCCCTGTTCGAAAGCCTCCGCTTCGGCATCGCTCAGCATTTTGGCCAAGCCGTCGGATTGACCGAGGGCGTCCACCGCATCACCCATGCCGGATAGACCGTCGTCTTTGATCTTGGGAAAACAGTAGGTGTTGTATTTATTCTCCGCCATTATCCCACAAACTCTTCCCCACCACGTCCGGTGATGATCAACTCCCCTTTTCGTTCCATATCCTGGATGATGCGTGTTATCTTTTGCTGGGCATCGGTCACATCCTTCATTCTGACCGCGCCGGTCACTTCCATTTCTTCCTTGAGGATTTCCGCCGCGCGCTGCGACATATTGCGGAAAATCTTCTGTTTGACTTCTTCGGAAGCAGCTTTCAGAGCAACCGCCAATTCATGGGATTCCACACTGCGCAGCACTTTCTGCAGCCCTTTGTCGTCTACCAGTACGATATCCTCGAAAACAAACATCATCTGTTTGACTTCTTCAGCCAGATCCGGATTGTTTTCTTCGATTTCATCGATGATCTGCTCGGCAATGCTGCCGTCGATCTGGTTGAGTATCTCGGCCAGACGAGCGACCCCCCCGGCTTCCTGGGTGGACACATGGTCTTTGTTTTTGAGGATCTCCTCAAACACCTTGTCGACTTCCTTGACCATCCCGGCCAGTACTTTATTCAGATTGGCAATGCGATAGGCGACATCCGCCATGATTTGATCCGGCAGGCGGCTGAGGATGTCGCTGGCGACCGAGGGGGCCAGATGGACCAGAATCAATGCGATCGTTTGGGGATGCTCATCTTTGATCAATTGGATGAGCTGATTGGGTTCAATGTCCTGTACAGCTTCCAATGTCGATTTTGGGGGGCCTTTTTTGCCTTCCCTGGCCGCATCGGCCTGTTCTTTGCCGGCGCCTTGAGGCAACTGCAAGTCAAACCCGGTCGCCTCAATGAATTCGCGCGCGACACGATTGACCAGATCCGCAGGAACCGACCCGAGCCTGGATTGCAGCTTATAGATCAGCTGCCGTTCTTCTTCAGGGAAGCGCGCAAGAATCGATCGTGTCGCATCCGGACCGACCGCCTTGGTCAGAATCGCCACCTTAACAGAACCGGTCAGTTGCTTTAAATCCATGCAAATTTATTCTCGCGGGTTGATCATCAACTTAAGGGTATGCCGAACAAAAAAACCTGAATTAAAAACGATATCCTATAGAGCCCCTTAAATCTAAAAACCTTTTGTTTACGTTTCCTTGAGCCATTTCTGCATCAGTTTCCCTGAATCCTCCTGGTTTGATTCGATCAGTTTGGCCGCTTGTTTGACGAAGTTGTCGGACGCGGCTTGCCCGGCATATTTGTTTTCGATTTCGGAGAGGCTGCGGGGCAAGTGTTCCAGCAGTTCGACATCCTCCCAGGGTGTATCGGTCAACCATCGGACCAACGGCCGGATCACGTAGGCGAAGGTGCCGATCAGAAACAGTCCGACCACCAGGTATTTGATATAGCTGCCGAAACCGGCAAAGCGATCGAGCCACGATCCATCCCTCTCGCCGGTTTCCTTGGCCAGATCATTGGCGCTGAAGGCGATATTGACAACCTCCACTTTGTCTCCGCGGACCGGGTCGAAATTGACCGCGCTCTTGACAATGTTTTCCAGTGCGCTCATCTCTTCGGCGCTGCGGGCGGTGTATTGCAGTTCCTGGCGCGCCGTCGCCCCTTTTCCGGTAGTCAAGGTTTTGTAGCTCCCGTCCACAATCACGGCCACGGACAGCCGCTGCAGCTTGCCTACCGGCATGATTTTACGGCTGGTGGTCTTGCCGATTTCATAATTGAGGGTTTTATCCTCTTTCTGAAATCCTTTGGTCGCGTTGCCCTGCGCGCCCGCCGCCGGTTGGGTGATGTTGGCGGCCAGACCGGGAATGCCGACGGCACCGGGATCGGCCTGGGTGGAAGTTTCGCTCAAAAGCTGTTCACTGCGCACCACCTGGTTTTCCGGTAGATACATCTCTTCGGTCTTTTCCTGCTGCATGAAATCCAAATCGCAAGCCACGCGCACAATGGCCCTGCCCTGTCCCAGTACTTTTTCCAGCATGGTCAGGATTTGCTTTTCCAGCAGGCGCTCTTTTTTTTGCTGGAACTCCAAATGACCGGCGCTCAATTTGGCCTCCGAATTCTCATCGTCGAGACCGGCCAGCATTTTTCCGTTTTGATCGACCACAGTAACACCGGCCGGGGTCAGGCGCGGCACGCTGGAAGATACCAGATGAACGATCCCCTGTATCTGGTCCGCATTCAGCCATCGGCCGGGACGCATTTTAAGGATGACCGACGCGGAGGCCGGCTCCGCGTCTTCGATAAACAAGGAACGTTCTGACATGACAATGTGAACCCGTGAGCTTTCCACCTCGGATAAAGAATTGATGGTGCGGCTCAGTTCTCCCTGCAAGGCCCGCTGGTAGTTGATGTTCTGGACAAACTCGGTCATGCCGAGTTTGGCATTGTCGAAGACTTCAAAACCCGTGCCGCCGCGCGGCAATCCCTGTGAAGCAAGCTCCAGGCGCACTTCGTAAAGGCGCTCGCGGGGAATCTGGATGGTTTGGCCGTCATGGGAAATTTGGAATTCGATTTTCTTGTGCTTCAGCAAGGCGGCCACCTCTCCGGCGCTTTCGGGCGTCATCTGGCTGAATAAGGGCGCGAAGTCAGGACGGCCGGACCAGGAGATCAGTCCGATCATACCGGAAACGGTGCTTGCTACGACTAAAAAAAGCACCATCATTTTTCCGGCCGACATGGTCTGGAAGATGGCCTTGATCTGTTTCAGGATTTCAGCAATCGAATTGGGCATGAGATCTTCTCACTAGAGGTCGCTAATATATCCCCGGGCATACTTCCGAGCCCGCGGCGATGAATATAGGCCAATGGGTCAACGGACAAACCTCTAGAACTGCATCCGTTTGACTTCCTCATAGGCGGAAATGATTTTGTTGCGGATCTCCATGACCAGATCAAGCGCCACACCGGCTTTTTGCATGGCGATCATGGTTCCATGAATGTCCTTGTTTTCTCCGCTGATCAACTTTTGGGCCGCCTGATCGGACACCTGCTGCAAGCGATCGACTTCCGAAAGAGATTGCGCCAGCCATTGACCGAATCCCGGCTGTGCCGGCGTTCGCTTCTGCGCCGCCGCGGCGCCCGCCGGTGCGGCCGCCGACCCGATGGGATCTATACTCAAAATCGACATCATTACCTTCCTATATCGATGGCATCGGATGCCATCTCCTTGGTGGACCGAACGGCCGTCACATTGGCCTCATAGCTGCGGCTGGCCGAAATCATGTTGACCATCTCCTCCACCACATTGATGTTGGGCAGGGCCACGAAACCTTCTGCATTGGCATCGGGGTGTCCGGGATCATATTTAAGCATCGGCGGCCGGTTGTCGTCGCGGATCTCTGTGACCAGGACTTCGATGTGCTGAGGGGTCAATTTTCTGGATAAGACCTCATTGAACCCGGTAGCTTGAGGATCGGCCTTGAATACGGCGTCCTTGCGCTTGTAAGGCCCCCCTTGCTCAGTTCGCGTGGTGTTGACGTTGGCCAGGTTGCTGGCGATCAGGTTCATGCGCAACCTCTGGGCGCTCAGGCCGCTGGCGCTGGTTTGCAGTGCATCGAGCAGACTCATGGTTAACCTTTACCTCCCTGGATGATACTGCGTAATCTTCCGAACTTTCTAGCCAGGATTTGAGTGGCCGCCTTGTAGTTAAGCTGATTATCGGCCAGGACGGACATCTCACGGTCCATATCCACCGTATTGCCATCCCCTCTCAGGGTCGCCTGCGGTGAAAGTTCTACCGTAACGGATCTCGGGAGACGGTCGCTGGGGCCGCCCGCACCTATGTGGTCCGGATCGGTTCTATGTAAGCGGACGCGGCCCTCTTTTGGAACCTCTCCGGAAAGAGCCTCCTCCACCATCAAATCAAAAGCTTTATAGTTGGGGGTATCGGCATTGGCGATGTTGGAAAGAATCACCTCATGCCGGCGCGCCCGCCAATCCAGTGCCTTTTCCGCCAGGTGAATGGTGCCATCAAACAGCGTTTTGATTTCCATGGGTGAAAATCCTCCTATCGGAGATTTGAGCAAATAGCGTACCAGAGAGCTTCACGAGGGCTTGTTCTTGCTTATCTCTCTGAAGTAAAAGGATTTTATACAAGTCTCGGCAACGGAGGGTTTTGAATCCGTGTCATAGGATCGACGGGGGCCGGCAAAGATTGCCTAGTTGGTTTCGTCAAAGTATTAGCTTCGACCTTTTCCGGTAAACAGCCGTTTTTGAAGATCTTCGAGATTCCCGAAACCGGTAAAGACATATTTAAGGTGTAATTTGAATACAAGATGTAGGCGTCGATCACATGCCATCCATCGATATGCGGACGTCTTCCTCTTGGCGGTATTCACGCAATTTATTGCGCAGCGTACGAATACTGATGCCTAGCATTTCAGCCGCATGCGTGCGATTTTGATTGACGTGCTTCAAGGTATGCAGGATCAGGCGCTCTTCCAATTCCTTGACGGTCATGCCGACCAACTGGGCTTTGTGCGCTGGAATGGGATTTTTGGATAGTTCATCCAAGAGCAGGTATTCCGGACCGACCGAAGGTTGGTTGCAAATGAGCAATGCGCGTTCGATCGTGTTCTCCAACTCGCGCACGTTGCCCGGCCAAGGCCATTGTACCATCTTCGCAAGCGCGGCGGCAGTGAACTGTGGAAGTGATTGCTTTTCACAATCACCGAATTTCCGAACAAAATGATCGACCAACAAAGGGATATCCTGTTGGCGCTCGCGCAATGGCGGCAGCATCAGTGGAATGATCCGCAGACGATAATAGAGATCTTTGCGAAACCGTTCTTCGCAGACCAACTGGCCCAGATCGCGGTTGGTGGTGGCGATGACACGCACATTGACGGGTACCGGTTTTTGGCCGCCGATGCGGTCCACTTCTCTTTCTTGCAAAACGCGCAACAGTTTGGCTTGCAGCGGCAAGGACATTTCACCGATTTCGTCCAAAAGCAGCGTGCCGTTGTGCGCCTGTTCGAATTTGCCGCACTTGCGCTGCAGCGCCCCGGTGAATGCGCCTTTTTCATGTCCGAACAACTCGCTTTCGGCAAGATTTTCGGGCAAAGCGGCGCAGTTCATGGCCACAAAGCGATGATGCCTGCGTTCGCTGTGCAAATGAATATACTTGGCGATCAACTCTTTGCCTGTGCCGCTTTCCCCCTGTATCAATACCGTGGCTGAAGAAGGTGCGATCTGGCGCGCCACATCCAAAAGCGCCTGCATGGCGGGTGTGCGGGTGACAATCTGCGGATGGACCGAGCGCCCGTATCGAGCGTGCTTCAATGAGGGTCCGCCATCCAAAACGGCCGCAATACTTTTCTGAAGCAGTTCATCATCATCGGAGAAAAGCAGATAATCGCGTGCGCCTTTGCGAATAGCCGAAACGACCTGATGCACGGAACCTTCCTGGGCCACCAGAATCACCGGCAGGGTAAGCCCGCTTTTTTCCATATGGTCCAGCAGTTCGGCTGCAGACAGGCCTGGCAAGGGATCGGCGGCCAAGATCAGATCGCAGGGCTGCAGTGCCAGTTGCCCCATGAGATCCGCAATCGGCAAGCGTCGCACATGGTGGCCCTGCTTGAGTAGAAATTGGCCCACTCGATCGTAAATCCGGCTGTTCGATTCGACGACGCCGATCGAGGCCTTTTCCATTTTATCTCCCCGGGCCATTCAATTGAATCGTCCGCACAAACTAAGGCGGACCTGCGGCCTTTACTCAAGCAAATGGCAATAAGCATGCCATTGCCTGCTTTCCGGCCCGATCCACCTTCCCGGCCCTTTTTTCAAGCACGCATTTTTAAAAAAGGCCTCACGAAAAAGCCGGGGGTAAAAGAAAGGCGGGTGTGCAATCTTCGCGAGAGGTCCGCCCCAGGCCCCTTATAGTGGAGTCCAAGCGGGTAAACGCAAATCGTGCTTACAGCGGTTTCGAATAGATTCGTTTTGCCTTGGAGAAAGAAAAAGCGGCGGGAGCTGTCACATTGTTGACGCAAATTGAAGAGAAGTTAAAAATCAGCTGGAAGCACTAGCGGGTATTTCGGAAAGAATTTCTGAAAAGGCCTGCAATATCTGCTCGTCCGGAAATGCCTGCGGGCCGGCTTGAGTTTCTACGCGAACTTCGCTGCGTTGCATGCCGTTGCCCCGGATCAGAAGATCCAGCCGGCTGGACCACTTCAACCCCGCTTCAGGCAAAATCGTCCGAAGCGCCAAAAGGTCCTCCGGATGTGTGTTAAGGGAGAAACGATTGGCTTCCTCCCATGCTCTGAGGATGACGGCATGTAAACGCTCCAAAGCCATGCAGACCGGTTCGTCCAATATCCGCTCGGCAATGGCCAGGGACAGTTCCGTCATGTTGGTGCACGCGCGCTCCCGGATCTGTTCTTCCATAACGGTCAAATCGCTATAGCTCTTGATAAAGGCTTTCAACCCGGGCGCAAGCGATGACTTCAGCATTGACCGTGCTTCGGCCTGACCGCTTTGGAAGCCCCTTTGGAATCCTTTTTCACGCGCTTCTTTGAGAAGCAAGGCGGTTTGCTGCTCCGCTTCGACGCTTGCATCGCCACCCGTGCCAGGCAGGCATGGGTAAAGCGGCTGAAAAAGCGCGCGCTCATCCTCGCGGCCGAGCTCCGTGATGGAGTGGAAACCAACCTTCGGGTTAGGCGCACTTTTGCAAATCATATCGTTTGATCTTTTCAACCAGTGTCGTTCGTTTAACCTGCAGCAATTTGGCGGCTTTGTTTTTCACCCAATCTGTTTTTTCCAAGGATTGATAAATCAGATTTTTTTCGAATTCGCTGACAGCCGTATTCAGATCGAGGCCTTCTGAACCGAGCTCTGGGGCAGGCATAACAAATTCGTGTGACTTTTCTTCACAGGTGATTCTAAGTTTGGGCGGCAAATCGCCGACCTGGATCTCGCCTTCGCCCTTGAGCACGACCAGACGCTCAAGCACGTTGGCCAGCTCGCGCACGTTGCCGGGCCAGTCATGCCGCATCAGCTTTTCCAGAGCGCTTTGGTTGATGCCGCTCACCTGGGTGTTTTTATCCTGGTTCAACTTCTTTAGAAAATAGTGGGCCAGCAGGGGGATATCCACCGGACGGTCTTTAAGGGCGGGCAACTGCACTGGAATAACATATAGCCGGTAGAAAAGATCTTCGCGAAAATTGCCTTTCTGAACTTCTTCTTCCAAATCGCGGTGGGTGGCGGCGATGATGCGGACATCCACTTTTATCGTTTTGCAGCCGCCGACGGGTTCAAATTCGCGCTCTTCAAGGACCTTGAGCACTTTGACCTGCAGGTCGGGGCTCATATCACCGATTTCATCCAAAAAAATAGTTCCCCCGTTGGCCACTTCGAATTTGCCGACTTTTGCGGAAGTGGCGCCGGTAAAGGCGCCCTTGACATGCCCGAAGAGTTCGCTTTCCAGCAGATTTTCGGGGATCGCACCGCAGTTGATGGCCACGAAGGGTTTGTCTTTGCGGTAAGAACTCAAATGGATGGCTTTCGCTACGAGCCCCTTGCCCGTGCCTGTCTCGCCATTGATCAGAATGGTGCTGTCACTGTCGGCTACCCTCTTGATTAAGCGGAAAACATCGCGCATGGCACGACTTTGGCCGATAACACCTTGAAAGCCGAATTGAGAAAGCAGGACATCATTACCCGATGGGCAGTTCATCGAACTTTCCATCTCCGTATTAGAGGCATAGCACGCTGTAATGGGTTGCACACTCATCCTCCGCAGGCTGGGGTTATCGCAATTTGTATTTTGGATTTCTCCATTTCTGCAAGGCATGTGCCATTCAAAAATTTTTTGCCGAAACCGGCTGGCCTTCGAATGCTCGATGTCTCCGCTTACCTTTTGAAATTACAGCGTATACCAAGGTTTAGGAAGGGCACTAGAAATTAGGTCGCAAGATGGAGCGAGATCGAGCTTTCCTGCTTTGCTTCCGAACGTGCGAGCGGGATGGGTTTTTCAATTTGCATTATGCCAAGCAACCCAACTGAAAGCGGCAACGGAAACCCACACGCCCAAAAATGATGCCTGCAGTGCATTGATTTCACATAATTATTCTGTTCAGAGGTTCGGTCGGGGGCCGCTCTTCCTATATATACTTGATTTTGTTAATATTTCATCTCTAAATAATTTTGCTATCAATCTGAAAGTAATTTTTACTCCATATATTCCATCGCTTAAAAGATTATGCAAAAAGAAAAACCTCTCTTTGCATATTGCAATGCGGTGTTTAAAAACCCCTGCGACAGAGCATATTAGCGACCCATTGAAAGGCTGCCGGGGATGGGCGAGGCAGCTCCTCATGGAACGATCGCTCGACTTCGGGAATTCCAAAAGCCCATGAACGGATTCATCAAAAATTCGGTGCCTATCCCGATAGCGACCAGGAGCTTGCCATTCCCCCGGAAGGAATAGCGGGAGCTCTCATCTTGCCTGCCGAAGCTGCTGCCGCCAAAAAGAGCTAAAGTTTGCTTGACGGCATCCGATAACAGAGATGAACGGCGCAAATTCAAGCAGGAAGGGAGGCGAAGCATAAGCTGCATGCGAGCGCCGGCAGTTGCGTATCAATCTTAAGCTTTGCACCTATTTTTCAAGACGGCCAGAAGGCCGCCCCCAAACCTAGAAAAGGAGACAAACATGGCTGCTTCATCCGGAATTACCTTGACCTCGGGCATGCGGGCAAACCTTTACAGCTTGCAGAACACGAACTCCCTGCTGGAAAGAACTCAGAAACGGTTGGCCACCGGCCAGCGCGTTCAGTCGGCGGTCGATGATCCCGTCAACTATTTTACCGCCTTGGGGCACCGTCAACGTTCCCAGGACCTGGCTTCTCGTAAGGACGAAATGTCGGAATCGGTCCAATTGATTTCAGCCGCCAACGAAGGTGTGGAGTCCATTACTGCACTCATCGCATCGGCTAAGTCTCTGGCCCAATCGGCCCTGTCCGCTTCGACGACTACCGAAATCAACACCTTGTACAGCCAGTACAAAGAAGTGCTCAACCAGATCGACCAGGTAGGGGAAGATTCGGGTTACAAGGGCGTCAACCTGCTGGACAGCACGGCCATCACCCACACGGTGAAATTCGATGAGAACGGTGATTCTTTGCTCACGATCACCGGCTTTGATGCGGCCGCTCAGGGGGCCACGTTGAGCCTGTCCACCCATGGCACCAATGCCTGGGTCAGCGCAGGCGGCACCGCCGATAAGGCCGAGATCAATTCGGCCATCAGCAAACTGGACGGTGCCCGTTCCGCCCTGCGGACCGAAGCGCAGAAGCTGTCCACGAACCTGAGTACAATCACCATTCGGCAGGACTTCACCAAAGGCATGATCAACACCCTCGAAGACGGTGCGGCGGAACTGACCAATGCCGACATGAACGAGGAAGGCGCCAACATGCTGATGCTCCAGACACGTCAATCGCTGGGCACCACATCGCTGAGCTTGGCTTCACAATCAGCCCAATCCGTGCTGCGGTTGTTCTAATACGCGTAGTGGTACTGATTGGCTTATGTATGTCCAAACAGCAGAGGGGGGACCGCCCCCTCTGCTGCCCTTTGCAGATGAGGTCCCATGAAAATTGCTGCTGATATTGCGACAACCAAGCCCGCTCAGGTCTTTAGCGATTCCGTTTCAGGATCAGACAGCCGGCCAAAAAGGCTTGCCGAAAAGCCCCGCGATTTGCGGGCGGCTCCAGCCACCGAGCCCGATATCACACCTGCCGCAGATCAAGTCCTGCTCAGCAGGCTGGAAGCCGCCCATGCGGATAGACAATCCTTCGCGCAACAGATCCGCGCGGTAGACAAAACGATGGAGCTGATCGAAGAAAACGTGCAGAACATGCAGGACTCGCTGGAGGGCGTCGTCAAGATCTACCCGCCTTATCCTCAAGACAGCATCGAACGCATTCAGGCGTTGCGTCAGTTTGCCACCCTTCGCAAAATGATCGACCAATTGACCGTTCCGCCTATGGATGACTCGCCTGCCAAGATTCTGGGAGATCAAGGACGATTTCCCGAAGCGGGCGATTGGGAGATATTTATCGGCAAAGAGGGCCGTAAGCTCACCATCGGCCGCCAACCAGTCCACGCTGGAAAAGGCGGTCTCAACCTGCCGGACTTGTCTTCCGATGCTTCCGATGCGTCCTTGCGTCAGGCGCTTGACAGTCTGGTCGAATCCAAGGAGACCCTGCAACGCCGGCGTGAAGGTTTTGCAGCGGATGCCAACAGGGCCATTGCCGCCATGCTGTAGTGGCATGGAATCTGCTTCAATGTCTTCGAATCTATACTTTTTCTTTTTGAGGCCGAGGCATCGATGGCACTGAAAATTGTTCTCAAGCCCCATGAACGGATGATTCTGGGCGGCGCGGTCGTTCACAACGGCGCCACCAAAGCAGAATTTCTAGTTGAAAACAACGTTCCCATTCTACGTCAAAAAAATATCCTCGCCCCTGGGGATGCCGATACTCCGGCCAAACGCATATACATGGCGATCCAGCTGATGTATGTGGACGGGGAAAACATGGTCAAGCACCACAAGCTGTATTGGGAATTGGTACGTGATTTTTTGGCCGCCGCACCAAGCGCGTTAGGGTTGATCGACCGCATCAATGAATTCATTCTGCAGGCCCGCTATTACGATGGGCTCAAAACAGCGCGCGACTTGATCGATCATGAACAGGAGGTCGTAAAACGTGCAACACAATGCTTTGAAAGCGTATCAGACGGTCCATAGAGAAACGATATCCGGCCGCGAAACCGAGGCGCGCGTGCTGACACAGGCGGCACTCAAGCTTAGCGAATGCCAAAAAAATTGGGATGCACCGGACCGCAACAATCGCCTGGACGAAGCCCTGCGCTACAACCAGCGCATCTGGAGTATTTTTCAGGTCGAAGCCGGCAAGCAGGACAACCCCCTGCCATCTCAACTCAAGCGCAATATCCTCATGCTCAGCCGCTTCATCGATCGCAGGGTTTTCGATATCATGGCATTTCCTTCCCCGGATAAGTTGAACATGATCATCAGGATCAACCAGAATATCGCTGCCGGTTTACGCGGCTCACCTTCAGGCCCGACCGATTAAAAAATCCAAGCCGCCGGCAGACACTTGCCGGCGGCAAAAACCCTCTCCTTCGGGCGTGATGACTTACATGCGTTCCCGCAACACCCCCCCTTGGCACCTTTTTTGCTGATTAACCACTTGGTCGAGGTGTTGATTTTAAGCAGCCAATGAAGGGAAGGAATCAAAGGGTGGCGGATCGGACCAAAAATGCGCTTGCGGACAAAGCATATTTATCCAAGGACAACCCTCTTGCGGAACAAAACGACGGCTTGCGCGCTGTTGAGAAGCACCAGCACGCGTTGCTTATGGAACCCCCCTCATGGGAAACGCAGTATAATTGCGGGGTGGCAGCGCACCACGATGGGAAGTTAAACCAGGCTGTCTTGCATTACGCCGCGGCCATCCGTCATAACCCGGCTTTGGCGGAGGCGCACTTCAACATGGCGCACGCCTTATCGGAACTGAACCGTTTTGCCGAAGCCGAAGCAGCCTACAAAACAGTGCTCGACCTGCAGCCGTCCAATGCGGCCGCAGCCTACAATCTGGGCCTTCTATACCAATCCGCTGGTCGGTATGCCCAAGCGATAAATGCCTTTCAGCAGTCATTGAAGCTACAACCCGATCATGCGCGGGCCCTGAACAACATCGGTGTGATCTGGCGTGCGCAAGACAAACTGGGCCGGGCGCGTGTCTGCTTTGAAAGGGCCTTGAACATCGACCCCAATCTTGTCGAAGCACTGTATAATCTCGGCATTACATTGCATCGATCCGATGAATTTGCAAGCGCCCAGGCGTTCTACCGACAGGCCTTGTTTCTGAAACCCGATTATGCGCCGGCACGCTGGCTCCATAAGCTGGGGCTGCCCATGCTGTACGCCAGCGAAGCTGAGATCCATGCGCAGCGCAACCGCTTTACCGAAAATCTGAACGAACTGATCGAAAATACGCCCCTGCATACGCCGGAAGAAAAGCGCCACGCTCTGGAGGGGATCTCCGCCTCGACCAATTTTTTTCTTCAATACCAGGGCATGGATGATCTGGAGCTTCAAAAAAAATACGGCCATTTCGTGGCCGCGGTGATGGCCGCCAATTACCCCCGCTGGTCGAGCCCCCGGCCAATACCACGGCCGACGGCCGCAGGCAGCAGGATCCGTCTCGGTTATGTCTCTTCCTGCATGTATGCGCATACCATCGGTATTTTTCTGATGGGCTGGCTGGAAAAAAGCGACCGCCGGGATTTTGAAATCTTTTGCTATCACCTGGGGGATCGCACGGATCCGATGACCGCGCAATTGCGCGGCCTTGCCGATCACTTTTTCCACTTCCCCCACAATGTGGCGGCTGCGGCCGCCCAGATCGAATCCGACAACCTGCATATCCTGGTGCATACCGATATCGGGATGAACCCGGTTACGCTTCTTCTGGCCGGACTTCGCCTGGCGCCGGTACAGTGCAAGGGTTGGGGCCATCCGGTCACGACCGGCCTGCCGACCATCGATTACTACCTGAGCAGCGACATGATGGAACCCGATCAGGCCGAGCGCTTTTATTCGGAGAAATTGATCCGTCTGCCCAACCTGGCGCTGAACTACACCCCGCCGCCTTTGCCGGGTACACCCAAGACAAAAGGGCAGTTCGGGATTCCGCATGGCCGGGTGATGTATTTATCAACCCAATCCTTGTTCAAATACCTGCCCCAACACGATGACATCTATCCGCGGATTGCCCGGGAAGTCCCGGATGCCCTTTTTGTGTTCATCGCCCACGGCAACGCCGGGGTGACAGGGAAATTGAAGCGACGCCTTTCTCAAGCGTTCGAAAAAGAGGGCGCCCGGGCGGAATTGATTTTCGTGCCCCGTTTGACCCATGCGGATTTTCTCGGCTTGAATCTGGCCGCGGACGTCCTCTTGGACACCCTGGAGTGGTCCGGGGGAAAAACCACCTTGGAGGCCATCGCCTGCGACCTGCCGGTGGTGACCTGCCCGGGCCGGTTCATGCGCGGCCGTCACGCCTATGCTTTCTTAAAGCGCATGGGGCTGAAGGAAACGATGGCGGTCGACAAAGACGAATATGTCCGCATCGCGGTACACCTTGGCAGGGATGCGCTGTTCAGGACGCAGGTGCGCGACCGAATCCGCCGCACCAAATCGATGCTGTTCAACGACGCAAGCGTCGTTCAGGCCTTGGAAGCGTTCTATCGAAGAGTTTGCGCTTCCGGCATTTAGGGCAGTTATGGCGGAGAGTTCGGCAAGCGCCGGGACTCGCGCAGTGGGCAGAGCATGATGCAAATGAAATCGGAAAGGGTGCTTGAATCGGCAAACCTCTCTTATAAGAAAAGAATTGACCTTCACCAAGGCAAAGAGCGCTGGAAAATCGAACCGGCGATCTTTGGAACCTTGCCCAGAGCAGATTGGTCTATGCAATGATCTCGAAAAAGGTTGCTGCGCGCGCTTCAGCGCCATTGGGAGGAAAAACGATCTGCACACACGACGGCACGGCGCCGGGCGGTCCCGGCCGCTGGGAAACCCTTTTTGAGCAAGCCTTTGTCCTGCATGCGGAGGGACGTCTGCAGGAGGCTTTGGACGCTTATCGAGAAGCATTGCAAAGCCAACCCGGTCTTTACCAGGCTTTCTTCAACCAGGGGCTGATCTACCTGCAACTGAATCAACCCGAGCAGGCCGTCAGCTGCTATCAAAAAGGAGTGGCGCTCAACAACAGCCATCATGAGGCTTTTTTCAACCTCGCCCAGGCGTGTGAACGGGCCGGTGATCCCGACGGCGCCGTCGCAGCCTACCGGCAGGCCCTGCAGCGACGCGCCCAATACTTCGAAGCCGCCTATAACCTGGGCTGCCTGCACCTGAACAGGGCTGACCCGCAGGAGGCCTCCGGCTGGCTCGAACGTGCGGTCGCGCTCAATCCGAAACACGCGGCGGCCCGCAACAACCTCGGGCAGGCCTATGCCGCTTTGAACCAGCCGGAAAAGGCGGAACGATGTTATGCCGCAGCCCATGCCCTGGATCCCGGCCTCCTGGCAGCCGCCTGCAACCTGGCGCAACTGCGCCAAACCCAGAACCGCCTCGAAGAGGCTGTCGACGTGTATCGCCGGACCCTCGCTGCCAACCCGCAGCAGGCGACCAGCGCATTGAACAATCTGGGCAACATCTACAGAGACATGGGACGGTATGCGGCGGCCCTGGAATGCTACCGCGGGGTCGTGGCGCGGGCTCCCGATCTTGCGGAAGGCCATTACAACCTGGGAAGCGCATTGCGCCAGAGCGAAGCGTACGAAGAAGCATTGATCCACCTGTGGCGCGCTGTCCAACTGCGACCCGATTACGCCGAGGCCTGGAACAACCTGGCTTTGACCTGCAAAAACATCGGCGATCTGGACCGGGCCCTGACCTGCTTCGACCGGGCCGTTCGGCTCGCGCCCGACATGGCCGTCGCCCGCTGGAACCGTTCTTTCGTGCATCTGCTCAAAAACAATTATGCGGCCGGATGGGCCGATTTCGAATGGCGCTTCCGCATGCCCCAACGGAAACAGATTTATCCCTTTCATCTGACCGGAACACGCTGGAGCGGACAACCGCTCCCGGATGCGGCCATTCTGGTCCATGACGAACAGGGCTTGGGCGATACGATTCAATTTGTGCGCTACCTGCCGCTGGTCCAAGCGCGTTGCCGCGAGGTCATCTTGGAAACCCGGTCCGAACTGGCGGCGGTATTGCGGCCGTGTGCGGGAGTCGCCCGGATCATCGTGCGCTCGACGGACGGCCATCCGGCCGCGGACTATGATTTTCACGTGCCCTTGATGAGCCTGCCGGCTGTTTTTCAAACCACCCCCCAGACCATCCCCGGCACAGTGCCCTACCTTGGCGCCGAGCGGCACAGGATCGATGAGTGGCGCGCAAAGCTGAAACGGCCGGCTGCCGGGATCAGGATCGGCCTGGTGTGGTCCGGTCGCCCCCAGCATACCAACGACCGCAACCGGTCATGCGCCTTGACTGACCTGATGCCGTTGCTGCAGTTGCCGGGGGTGCGCTTTTATGGATTACAGAAGGGGCCGGGCGCCGATCAGGTTCGCGGTTTGCCGGCCGGCATCGATTTTACGGATCTGGGCCGGGAGCTCAACGATTTCAGCGACACGGCGGCGGTGCTGGCCAACCTGGATCTGGTGATCAGCGTCGATACGGCCGTCGTCCATCTGGCCGGCGCCATGGGCAGACCGGTCTGGGTCTTGATTCCCTTCATTCCCGACTGGCGCTGGGCCATGACGGGCGAAACGACCCCCTGGTATCCGAGCATGCGCCTCTTTCGCCAGACCCGGCCCAAGGACTGGGCCGGCGTGGTCGAGCGGATGCGACGGGTTTTGGAGGAAGCTATAAGGGTGTATTTTCAAGAGTCGCAACCATTTTCAATCAGGCCGCAAGGAGGCAAAATTGCCGACCAGTCCCTATGTACACATTCAGACGTTTGTCAATTATCTGATTGAGACACGCCCCTCCTCTATTCTTGATATCGGCTTGGGGAACGGCAAACTCGGATTCATAGCCCGGGACCTGCTGGACGTGATGCTCGGAGAGCGCTATCGCCGGGAGCAGTGGCAGGTCCGCATCGACGGCATCGAGGTGTTCGAGGACTATATCCAGCATCATCAACGGGATATTTACGATCATATCTACATCGGCGATGCGTTCGAACTGATCACCCAGGTCGAATCGTACGAAATGATATTCGTCGGCGATGTGCTGGAACACTTCGAAAAAGCAAAAGCATGGCAATTTCTGGACCGCTGCATCAGCTGCTGCACCGGTCACCTGATCGTCAATATTCCCCTGGGCCCGGAATGGCGACAACCCGAAATTTACGGCAACCCCTATGAACGCCATCGCTCGGTCTGGAACTGGCCGGATTTTGAACCTTTTACCTATAAATATAAATTCTTCGACATCTATCCGGGCACTTATTCAACGCTCTTGATTCGCAAGGATGATTACATTGCCTATAAAGTCGGCCGGTTCCATTCAGATGTTCAATCAACGCACCAACGCCATTGCAAGATATGATTTTCTCTTGGAAAAAGAGCCCCCCGGCCAGGGAATGCCACTGCTTAGGACAGTTGCCCACTCCAACAACCCCAGCATTGTACGCACATCCAAACTTCGCGACGAGTGGCTGCCAGTCTGTTTGAATGACCCTTTTTATGTCCGCCGGGATTTAAGAGCCACCGCTTACGGCATAGAAGAGCCTTTGTTCAAAATGCATATACAGGATGTTCACGCTGCAGGCTTTCAAAAAGCCCATGACCGCTGGGGAACCTACCTGTTCGGTCACATCGGCGACGCGGCGCGGATCATCCATCTTGGGGAATAGAACTGGTGGCTATTTGCAGGCAAGTGGCCGTCGCAAGGGAAAATTTATGTATTGATAAATCAGGAGGGGAAATGAGTGCCGTCAACCATGCCGTATCCATCAACGATCCTTTCTACTTTCCCGATCCGGTTGAAGAAGCGCTGGAGGATTATGAGTATTTCGGCTGTTCCATGCAGCAAAACCGTTATGCATTGCCGGCAATATCCATACTGCTCGAATGCAGCCGCCCGGCGAGAATGATCGAACTGGGAACACGTCATGGCGGATTAACCATATTTTTGGGTATTTACTCCAAAAACACTCAAGTTCCGCTGCATACATTCGATATCGAAGACCGGATCAAATACAAGGATTACTTCGAATTCCTGGGCATCCAATATCACATTTGCGACATCTTCAGCCCCGATCACAACAAATTCATCACGCAGTTGATTCAATCGCCCCAGCGAACCATCTTGTTTTGCGATGCCTTAAAGATAAAAGATTTCAACACTTACGCCGATACACTGAAACCTGGGGATATCATTCTGGTGCATGACTATGCCCGTGACCAGAAGGATTATCAGCGCATGCGCAAACAGCGCATCTGGTGGACATGCGAAATCGAGTATCAAAACATAGCCGACGCCTGCCGCCGAAATAATCTTGAACCGCTCTTCGCGGATATGTTTCGAACAGGCGCCTGGGGATGCTTTCTCAAAATGCCCCAACAAAGTTAAGCTTCTAACTTGCCGGAAAAAATTGTCGCGCATCCAATCTATAACGAACAACGCCAGCCGACTTCGGCTGCAACCCGTCCCAAAAACTGCCGCGCCCGGGCCGTGGCGGTGTGATGGCGCAGGAAATGGGCATGGCCGGCCGCCGCGATCCGCGCCGTTTCATCGGGCCTTTCCAGATAGTACGCCAGCTTGGCCGCCAAATCGGGCAGATCGTCAAAAAAAGCAGCTGAAACGCCGTCCACAAAATTGAAGGGAATCAGAATGGGCGGCCGTTCGGCCAACAGCATCACCCCATTGGCCGGCAACTCCCAGTAGCGCACCGTATCAAAACCGCACCCGAAAAAGCTGAGCCCGATACGACTCGAGCTCAGTTTGCTGCGGTAGACCGTTTGTTCGTAGCGGCGATCCAGGCAGCATCGGGCCACCTGCTCCAAGTAGGGGATGTAAAGCGGCCGCAAGCCGTATTCTTTTTTGCCGGCCCAGAAAAATCGTTCCGTTTTCGGTGACCCCGTCGCCGCCAGGCTTTCCGGATACCCAAAGGGCAATGGATGGGTGTTGTCCCCGTAGGCCACGCCGGCCAGCATTTCGCGCTTGAAAATAAGGTCGAATTTCTCCCGGCCGATGTAGCCCAGCACTTTGCCCAGCGGCGTGTAACAATCGTCCCAGGTATCGTACAAAACCACGGGTACATGCGGTGCGGCGCTCATCAGCCGGCGCACCGCCTCACAGTGCGTCATCTGGACCACATCGGCGTACACGATCAGATCAAAGCGGCCTTGCCGCAACTGGGTCGCCAGTTCTTCCGCGGGAATGGGCCCACCCGGATAATCGAACACGCAAGGATAGCCGGCCGCCGATGCCCGGTTGAGGCCGTGTAAGGTCGGTTTCCAGGGATATTCGATCACATTTTGTTTGCCCAGGATGTTGCACAAACCGTGATACAAAATATCCAGCCCGTAATCGGAATGGTCGTGGGTGATGATCAAAATGCGCGGCGCGGGCCGCTGGTCGTTCCACATGGCCGGGGCCGGCGGCGCAGGTGTCGGAAGGCAAGGTTTGCTGCCAGTACCGTGCTCAAGCTCAGATAAAAAATGCTTGTTCTGATCGTCCGGACACATCCGCTCGATGGAGCGCAATACCCGCGCGGCCATGTCGGTGCGCCCCAGGTAGGACCAGAAGGATGCATGAATGCGGTAGGATTCCGGCACGAGCGGGTCAATGGCCGTGACCTGGGCAAACTCCCGCCTTTCTTTGCTGAAAAGCGCATGGGGCGGATCCTGTCCTTGGCGCATGATCTGCCATTGAAAATAGTGATTCTGTTTTTCGACGGACAGGCACGTCAAATGAGCGCCCCCGGTGATTTGCTCCGGGGGGATTTCATCAATCACGGCAATGGCACAATCAGGTCGTCCGGCATTCACCAGCAGCCGGGCGTGCAGCACCGGGTTATAATTGCGCTGCACCAGGGTGACCGCCCACAGCGGCTCATCAGCCAGACCGCCGTTCAATACGCCCGCATGATAGCGCATCAACTGGCAATGTGAGAGCATTTGATCCCACACCGCTTCATCCCACGGCGACCGGTCCGTCCCTTTCAATAAAAGAGAAATCCTGCCGGCGGGGTCCAGAATCATCTGGGTTTGAAGGAGAAAACCGGTCAATTGGGAAGGCTCCCCCGGGCGCGTGGCGAACAGGATGCAATCGACGCCCTCCCTGATGATGTGATGGTTGAGTTGAAGCGTGCCTTGCTCCTGAAACCATATTTTTTCGGGGCCGCATTCAAAATGCGACTTCAATGCCGGCGGCAGCGTACCGATGCGCAACAGACGCCGGACAAAGGATGGCACGACTTGAGTGGGTTCGATGGTCAAGGGCACAGCAATCTCCGGTTGATATACTTCAAGGTGCCGATTTCGGTGGTGGTGATATCGGCACCGAATAGATTGAAATCAGATAAGATCCGATCAATGGCACGGCGATCTTGTTCGTTGTGATACTCCACCAGAATAAGCCCCACATAGCCGAGCCACGGCTGCAGGTTGTGCAGGATTTCGACTTCACACCCTTCGGTGTCGATTTTCAAAATATCGATATAGGTCAGGCCGATACGGGTGAAGGCCTCCTTGGCCGCGACAATGGTCACATCGGTACGATTGGAGGGATGGGATGGCGCAAGCTTGATGGAATTCTCGCCGGTGTTCATCGGATGAAGGGCCATTGAGACAATGGCGCTTTTGTCGCCCAATCCCAAGGGATGGATATGAATGTCGGTTAATGGGTGGACATTGATTTTCAGCAATTCGAATGTGTGTGGCGCGGGTTCGAAACAATGAATGCTGCAATCAGGCCGTAACGATTTCAAGTAGAGCGCAAAGAGCCCGACATTGGCGCCGATATCCACGGCCACCAGCGGCTGCAAGGGCAAAAAGATGTGTGGGACACCATATTCATGCCGATTGAAGATACGATCCACACGAAACAGTTCGTTGCGCGGCAGGATGGCCGCCATATCGCCTTGGGGAGTTCGGATGTGGACCCGCGTCAAGGGCGAAGGATAGGTAAGGGTCCGATTTTCGACGGTTGGATGCATGGGGTCAACTCTCAATAATCTCAAGCAGTTTCCGGGTGCTGTGCCCCCAGGTGAACTGCTTCAAGTCCTCTCCGGCCTGCCGGCCGTACTGTTTCAATTCAGCGCGATGATGATAGGCATATTCCAACTGAGCCACGATTTCATCCAGGGACGGCTCCTGCCAGCGTCCGATAAGCGCGCCTTTGGCATCCGCGATATTGAAAGGGCGCAGCCGATTGAGCAGCATCGCATTGCGTTCAGTGACAACATCCTTGTGGCCGCTGGTATTAGATACGATCACCGGTTTGGCGCAGGCCATATATTCCATCAGCACCAGGTTGGTCCCCCCTTCGCAGCGATTGGGGAACAGGCCGATGTCGGTTTGGGCGAACAGATCGCGCTGGCGGGCCTGGGGAAGCAGCTCATGGGTGATGATGCGTCGGCTTTCCAGCCCGTTCTCGGCATACGTCCGCAGCATGGTCTCGCGCCAGGTCTCGTTTTCGTGATGTTCGAAGCGGATGTGGGGTGAATAGCGCATCAGTCGGGTCGAGGCCGGCCACAGGTTGTACCAGCAATTGACCAGCCACACGTCCGGATGCTTGTCCTGCATGATCTTGACCGCGCGCAGAACCAGGTCCTGGCCTTTGCGCAATTCGAATTTGCCGCCCGAGAAGATCACAAAGCGATCCGCTTCGGCGTCTTCCTGGATGGGATAAAAAAGTTCCGGATCGATGCCCTGGATGAGCACCGCGCAGTTTGAAATTCCTTTTTCGAGCATGCGCTCGCGGCACCAGCCGGATCCTCCCAGAACCAGATCATACTGCCGCGCGTTTTTCTTGGAGCGCTCGGTTAACTCATTTTCGAAAAAAGTATATCCAAAATTTCGCTCGCCACGCGCTTTTGGAAACATGGGGTCGAAATCCACATTGATGAGTGCCTGAAACAGCGTTCCCGGCAGGAATTGATTTTCATTTGATTGTTCGTTTGGGTTGAGCGCCGCCGCCGGTCGGATTTTGGATAACTCCTGAATCAGGTAGCGGCTGCAGACCCCCCAGCCGTATCCCTCGCCTTGGACAAGGCCCAGGTACAACATGGAGGGCCTTGTCTGTTCCGGCTGGATGACGGTCAAATTCAATCGTTGCTTGACGCGCTCGATGTTTTCCTGAGCTAAAGTATATCCGCTCTCCATATCAGCGGCTCGATTGAAACATTTTAAGGCTTCATCCAAAGCCCCACGAACTTCGTAGGCGACACCCAAGTTGTTCCAAAATTCATAACGTTCGGGGGCGATATCAATGAGGCGGCGAAACACCGCGATAGCATCATCATGGCGCTTCTCCTGAATCATATGTCCGCCGTGTTCGATCATCGCCTTGATTAGTCGAGCGTTTCTCTTTGTGAGGTTTACCCAATTCGACCGATCCGTTGTGTTCAGGAAAAAACGCTGGTCTTTTTCAAATTGGCTTCGGCAGGTATCAAACAGCAGATGATCATGTTGATCGTAAAAAAGCGGCTTTTTCTTCACAAACAAATGTCTGTAAAGTGCTACAAAAGACTGCGGCAACCTTTCCAACTCAGTGGCAAGGAGATGGCTGTGATGTTTTTTGGAAGGCTGCAAGAATTCATCGAGCAAATCCATGGACTGATCGATCGGCCGGCAAAACGTCACGCCCAAATGACGGCCCAGCTCAGACAGGGTATGGATGGGGGTTTGCAATAAATCGTCGAAATAGCAGAAGTGTCGCGCATATCCCCGGCTGTGGAATTCAGCTGAAAAAAAATATTTCATCCATAGCATGATAGACTTTTCCAGCCCGAAATTGTCCCTTTTCTGATGAGAAGCGGCGATTTCAAACGGATCTCTGAGCGGGAGAATAAAAACTGGCGTAGCATTTACTTTATCCAGGAGGGGCAGCCAAAAGGGCAACAACAGGCACATGCGCGGATCTTTAAGTCCCCATAGCATCGATTGGCCGAATTCTTTGGCGATGGTCCTGAGGCTTTTTCCCCTATGGTCATCCAGACGCCCCTGCTGCCACCAATTCACGGGCAAAGGGAACGTATCATCCCAGGTTGAATCCAGATTCCGCAGCAATTCTTCATTCAGATCCACCACGGCGCTGTTTTCGTAATGATCGATAATATAGCGCGATCCTATATGAACCCCCAGGCGATACAAGGCGCCCATGAATGCGGAGGTGCCTGAACGATGTCCACCAAGGACAATCACAGACTGCCTTGACTTTTTTCTAAGTGGCTGCATCACATCTCGTTGCATTTTGAGCTTGAATGGTCCACGATTCTTTTCAAATAGTCGCTTCCTTCAGGGTGTTGCCGCAGCATTGCCAAAGCGGACTGGAAGTCTTTTTCACTGATGCCAGGGAAGCCCGATTTTGCGAAATCGATGTACATCATCGCAAAATGATACTGAGCCAACAGATTATAGGGATGCCGGCCGGAATGCATTGTTCTTGTAAGGAAATTGTAGTGATCGGCAAATTCCGCGGGCCCGCCTTGGACATAGTGGTACATCAGAGAACGAGCCAACATGAGACGGGCTTCAAGATGCCCGGGTTCCAATTCATAGCAGCGCCGAAAACAGTCAATTGCTTCCATGGGGCGTAGACGGATACCGTGCGAATTCTTTTTGTTCCAGAAATAAAGACCATGCTCCAGAAACTTTTCGGCATCACCATCGGTCAGCTTCCGGCACTGCCAAAGCCAACTCCAATGGATCGCATCGTCTCCATTGTAATAATCCCTGTAAACGCGAGGCCCGATCCCATCCTGGAGATTCACTCCGAAATTGTTGATCATCAAGAATTCCTTGAAGGCTTCGGGCTCGAAAAGGTCGGGATAAAATAAACGCGGCCAGTGATGAATCAACGTATGGGGGGTGCTGATGACAAGCATGCCGGAAGGTTTCAATATCCGGTAAATTTCTTCTATGACATATTGGGGCGATGCGAAGTGTTCAAATACTTCCATCGCAAATACGATATCAATGGACTCGCTTTCAAAAGGCAGCGGCTCCCTATCGATATTGCGGATCTGTATATTAAGACCCATCCTTTCGCAGGTTTGCCGGGCAGCGACCGATGCGTCCAACCCAAACACCGTATTGTCTTCTTTCAGATAGCGTATAAGGCCCCCGGCCGCCCCGACACCCAATTCGACAATCGTTTTTCCCCGAAGCCCCCGGGGAAACAACCGGGATAGAATCCATTGACTTCGCATTCTGTCGCATGGTGTGGTTTGGTTCCCAACCTGCCAGTAATCTATATAATAAGAGATTGCATCGGATGTGACCGGTTTTGAATGAATACCCGTGGGTTTGATGACGCTCATTTGCTGTCCTTGCAGTCCGTAAATTGACCGCCTATGAATATGCACGCCGGCAGCGATCAAGAAAATATGCAGCCCGATGGGTCGTCAGATGTTTATTGATCAATTCATGGCGTCCCCGGCAGATCATGTCCTTTACTTTTTCTTCATCCGCGAGCAACGCATCGATTTTGCGATGCAATTCGTCCGGGGAATCGAATCGCACCAACGATCGGCCGTCGCTGAAATCATCGGGAATCAAAATAGGCATCCGCACGGCTGCGTGCAGTGCATTGCAGGCGGCGTTTTCCCAAAAGCGGAAGGTGTCGTATCCCGCGCCCGCCAGGGACAGGACCACACGGCACTGCTGGAGATGGCGGTAGTAGGCATCCCTGGAGAGTCGCCCCGCGGGCACCGGATCATCCCTGCTGGGAACGGCCGTAGCCTGGAACAAGCATTGGGGATAATACCGGGCCATTGTTTCAACCACTCTCTTGCGAACACCGTCATGGGTGCTGCCTAAAAAGCCGATGCTGTATTTCTTCGACGAATGGTCGTAGCGGGTAATCCAGTGCAATACCTCCTCGGGCAGGGCCATGGGCAGGGGAATGCTGTAGTCCGTACCGTCGGTTTCGCGCCTGAAAAGCACGTACGGCCCCGGCGGTACAGGCTGAGCGTAATCTTCCCCATCGATGACGGCGCACCGTTGCGGCCACTGTTTGTGCACCGACAACCGGCCCGCGGTCCGCAGATCACACACCACAAGGTCGAAAAAGCCGTGTTCAACCTTTGCCGGGATGTCGCTGCGATCCACCTGCCCGTCGTCGGCCGGAAACCAGCCCGGGCAGCGCTGGTCGTCCGGACATACGCCCAATCCCAATACGCCTTCATAGAGGCAATCTTTGCGGGGATAATCCACCACCGCCGGGCCCAGCAGTTTGCGCAAGCCGTGCAGCAGCAAATCGGGCACATAGTTGGGATAGGGATGGGTTAAAAACAGCAGATGCATGAAAGCGCCTCAACGTCCGCCAAGAGCGCTGGAAGCGTCATCTGCAACCGGCTGCGCCGGGAACCATTTGGCTTTGAATTTATGGCGGTTGTCGATCAGAACGTCATTGCGCATCACCGTCCGCCCGAAGTATTGGATCGGGCGATCATCCTTTGCACCGGATATCCCCCATTCATGCTCCCAACCGTCTACGGGCACCGTATAGCAACTCAGCCCGGCTTTCATCACCTGCACCCCCATATCCCACTCTTCCATGAAGCAGGGGCTGTAGCGCACATCGAAGCACAATTTGTAATCCAGGAATCGCTGCAAGTGGATGGCGAAGAAGAATCCGGAGACATCGTGTGTGCGCACCGGCTGATTGAACGTACCTTTCTGGAAATAGTGGATGATGCGTTGGCCTTCGAAATCGAGGTAACTTCCCTGGGGACCGACGAGCACGGCATCCGGCAATTGATGCAGATAGGCTTCCATCTGTTCGATCGCCTCGGGGCGCACATGCAGATCGGCATTCAGGATAAATACTGACCGGCCTTCGGCCATGTTGATGCCCAGATTCCAGGAGCGGCTAACGCCGGCATTCAGTTTGTTGAAGCAATATTTGCCGATGCGCGGGTGATCGTGCAGTACCCTGAAGACTTCCGGGCTGTTGAAAATGCAGATCACCTCCCCTTCTATCGCGGAAAGATCTTCGAGCAGCGTTTGAATGTTGAATTGGCTGTGCGGCGACATATCGAGAACCGGAATAATGAAGCTGCGCTGAATCATTTGAATCCCATGCCTGAAGGTCCGAAAAAATCATGAATCGGCCGCATCTGAAAGGCCGAACGTCAGGCCTTGTTTAGCAATGGCCATGCCATGCAGGCCCGGGACCCATCGTATACTCCCACCGTAGAGCGGCATGGACACCCGCGGAGACGCAGCGGATGCCGGAAATGAACTACTCGAGTTTTAACCGCGTGCGGCGCGCGCTTTGGTCAACACTTAAAAACGGCGTTTTCATTTGGTCTCCCAAATGACCGCCTTTGCGCCTCAGCAGCTGCGGGTAAAAATGACGGCCCAAGTGGTTGCTGACACGGCTGCCGCGCTGTCAATTAAATGACATCTTGCAAGCATTCCCAGCGGCCCATAAAAGCCGCAGCGCATCCTCGCTCATCCGTTTCGATTTTTTCCGATGGTATGTTTTTTGCTGAACTTCCCCTGTCGATTACCGCTTTGCGGGGGCATGCAGCAAAATCGGGGACAAGTGCGTTTACAACCGGACCTTTCAACCACTCGGCGGGGAAGATGGTAGCGCAAGACTGCCAGACGGATGTTTCAAAACAAGCAGCGGACGGCCGCCGCGCTGGGCGGCCGCAGGAGCTTGCGCCGATTTGCCGCATGGGTGTGCAGGCGCCGCCGGACAGCGCCGGGGCATGGCACCTTGCGGGTCTGGCGCAATGGAAGAACGGCGCCGCGCGGCAGGCTGAAATACATTTATCCCGCGCCGTCGAACTGGATCCGCACAACCTGGATTACTGCAACACGCTGGGTGTTTTCCTGATCGAGTCCGGGCAATTCCAACGCGCCGAAGCGCTCCTGCTGCAGGCGCTGCAGCTGGATCCGCGCTCGTCTGATCTCTTATGCAACCTGGGAAGAGCCATGTTGTTGCAGCAGCGCTTTGCGGAAGCCCTCGCCCGCTTCCGAGAGGCTTTGGCGCACAATCCGCAGCATGCCGTTTTGCTAGCCAACATGGGCGTAACCTATCAAGCACTCGGCCAACTGGATGAAGCGGTGGCTTGGTATCGGCGCGCGCTGCGCCTTGCGCCGCAACGCCCCAAATGGTGGACCAATCTGGGCGCGGCGCTCGTCGCCAAGTCCAGTTATGCTTCGGCCGAAACCTGTTTTCAACAGGCTTTGGCTTTGGCGCCCGACTATCTCCCGGCGGCCAAAGGGTTGGGGATAACCTGTTGTGCTTTGGGCAACTATGAAAATGCCCTTCCGGTCATCCAGCGCGCATTGCATGCCTGTCCGGACGATGCCGAAGCAATTGCCTGCCTGGCCGTCATCTACCAGCATACCGGATGCTGGGAAGCATTCAAACGAATTCTGCCGCAACTGGCACGGCACACCGAAGAAGCATTGCTCCGCAACGAAGTGCCCGCGGAGCAACCTCTTTTCAACATCAGCCGCACCGATGATCAGTATTTGAACCTTGCCGTGGCGCGTGCGTGGAGCCAATCCATCGCTCGGTGCGTATGTCGCGGCGCCCGTCCGTTTGTCCATCAGGCGCACCGCCGATACGCAAACCGGCGCATCACCATCGGCTATTTGTCCGCCGATTTTCGCAATCATGCGGTGGCCCACCAGGCCGTGGCGATGTTCGCGCTGCACGACCGCAGCAGGTTCCGCGTATGCGCTTTTTCCGTGGGTCCCCCGGAACAAGACGACTACCGGCGCCGGATTGCCGCATCCTGCGACCATTTCGGCGATCTGGCCGGGGCAGACGCCCGCCAGGCCGCCGTGACGATCTATGACCAACGGGTGGATATTCTCATCGATTTGATGGGTCATACCCACCGCAACCGACTGGACATATGCGCATTGCGGCCGGCGCCGGTGCAAATCGCCTATTTGGGTTTTTTGGCCTCCAGCGGCGCTGATTTCATCGACTACCTGATCGGTGATCCCGTGGTCACACCACCCGAACACGCGCCCTTTTATTCGGAAAAATTGATTCGCCTGCCCCATTGTTATCAGATCGTCAGCCCCACGCCGCCTGCCGCCAGTGCCGTCAACCGGGGCGATGCCGGCCTGCCCGAAGAGGCTTTCGTTTTCTGCTGCTTCAACCAGATCTATAAGATCGAACCCCTGGTCTTCGGTTGCTGGATGCAGATTCTGAAAAAAGTGCCCCAGGCCGTTCTTTGGCTGTACCGGCCCAATGCTACGGCAGTCGCAAAATTGCAGGCCGCGGCGTTGCAGCAGGGCGTAACGCCCGAGCGGCTGATCTTTGCCGATAAGATGCCGCTTGCGGATCATCTGAACCGCCTGCGCCTGGCCGATGTGGCCCTGGACACCGTCTTGTATAACGGCGGCGCGACCACCGCCAATGCGCTGGTAGCAGAAGTGCCCGTCGTAACCACCTTGGGAAACCACTTCGTATCCCGCATGAGTGCCAGTCATCTGCGCAGCCTGGGCTTGGATGAACTGATAGCGGGCGATTTGCAGGCTTACGGCCGCCTGGCCGTCGAACTGGCCGCGTCCCCGCAACGGCTTCGATCGGTACAGCGCCATTTGAAGTCCGCGCTGGAAATATCGCCCTTGCTGGACACAGCCCGTTTTGTTCGCAACATCGAGCAGGCATACCTCAGGGCCTGGTGGCGGTGTTGCGAAGGTTTGCCGCCCGAGCATCTGGAAATCCCCCCAGGAAGATCTTCGGATTTACCCCATAGGACATCAATCGCGCCAGAGATCGACTGTTGCCTGTCGTCGGCCGGCGCCCCGCATGAACGGACAGCGACCATCAGGAAAGCGAACCGGCATGAATGAAAAAGAGAAATATCTGAGCATCTATCAGGGAGAACTGTCCACGATCTATAAAACCCGGTATGCCCGCGGGCGGGCGGATGGCGGATATGGACGTGCCTGTTGGGGCGATGGCATCCTGGAACTGATGGCCCGATGGGAGATCCGGTCTTTGTTGGATGTCGGCTGCGGCTATGGACGCTTTTGCGATGCGGCCGCACGGTTCGTTCCTCGCGTAATCGGTCTGGATATCGCCTCGGTTGCCAGCGGCAATATCATCGACAATCCGGCCATCGAGTTCATCGACGGGGAAGCGAAAAAGCTGCCCCTCCCTGACCGATCGGTCGAGTGGGTCACCAGCTTCGATTGCCTCGAGCACTGCCTGGAAGAGGATATCGACACGATCTTGACGGAATTCGACCGCGTGGCCACCAAGGGATTTGTCCTGTCTATTTCCTATGACCCGGATCACTGCGCGGGCGTACCCTTGCACATGACCGTCCGGCCGGAAGCATGGTGGATCGAAAAACTGCGCCGCTATGGCGAAGTGGCCAAAGCCGGCCGGGTACCCATCACCGGCGTTCCCTATCTGATTTGCCGAAAGCCGATCCCCAAAAGGGTTATCTGTTACTGCGTCGGCGGATTGGGCAACCGGTTGCTGCCGCTGGCTTCGTGTGTCGAACTGGCGCGCCGCACCGGACGGCAATTGGTCATTTTATGGCGCAATGACGATTTTCGCTGCCAGGTTGCGTTCAGGGAGCTTTTTGAAAACCAGATCCCCACTCTGAGCGATGCCGACATGGAACAGATCCGCGCCCCAAAAATCTACGCCGATATGAACGACGTCTCTTTTGAAGCGGCCTTGAACCAGAAAAGCGCTCTTTCTGACTTGGTCCTGCAATACGGTGCCGCAGATCGGAACGCCGTGAGCCTGGAGGACGAAAACCAGGATGTAATTGTCTATCACAACCACCTGATCCCCACCCTGGACAGGGATCAGATCCGCCGTTTCCTCCAGCAATTGCGGCCGATTCCGGAACTGCAATCTCGAATCGATGCTTTTGCCGCAGAACAAGGCATCGACCGTACCGTCATGGGCGTACATGCCCGCGGCACCGACTTCAACGTGGATGTCCAGCGCTATGCCGAGAAAATCAGCAAGGTCCTTAAGCAGCGACAACAGCAGCGCTTTTTGGTCTGCTCCGACGATCCCCAATATGAACGGCAATTGAAAGAGATGTTCCCTGACAATATCATCGTGCGCCCTAAGCAGGACCACGTGCGCCGGGCCGACGGACAAGCCGGCTGGATCAACAACACCCTGACCTCCAAGGCCGCCGTGCAGGAGGCGGTCGTGGACATGTACCTGCTTGCCCGCACCGATTTCAAGATTTTCCATCAAGGCAGTTCGTTCGCCTTCCTGGTGCATTTGCTCCGGCAACCGTTGCCGTCGGCAGCGAAGGAACACGCCGCGGGAGCGCCGGCACAGCAAATGCCGGAAGATTTGCGACCGGCCTATACCATGAACGGCCGGATTCCGGTGCAGCATTGGTACATAGACGAATCCAGGCGCGATAACAATTTGCATTATACCAGGGACCTGCTGGCACAACTGATTGCACTGGCGGAAAGGCGAAGCTCCTGCAATTACGGCGACACCGATCAGTGGCTGTACCGCATGTTGGACCGCTTCCCAATCGCCGGCCGGCGCATTCTCGTGATGGGTTCGCAGGTGCCTTTTTACGAGGCGGTTTGTCTGGCCTACGGCGCCCATCCCACCACGGTGGAATTTCAAAAAATTCGTTCGGATCATGACGGCGTGAAGACCATGACGGTGGCGGAATTGGCGCAGTGCCAGGAGCCGTTCGATGCGGCCATCAGCATCTCCACCTTCGAGCATACCGGACTCGGGCGTTACGGCGATCCCCTGGACCCGGACGGCGATCTTAAGGCCATGATGATGCTGCGCACCAAGATCAAGCATCAAGGGCTGCTCTTTCTTGCGGTTCCCATGAGCAAAGATACGATCGTCTGGAATGCCCATCGCATTTACGGTCATCTGCGTTTTCCCCACTTGATCGCCGGATGGGACCTGCTGGCCTCGGCGGGAAGCCATGCGGATTCGAAGACCTATGCCGGAGAGCCGTATTTTCAGCCCATTCACGTCCTTCGGAACAACACCGAGCAGCACATCGACATCCTCACGAACCTGTTCAAACAGCATCCCAATCCTGTATTCGTGGAAACCGGTACCGCTTTGGGACGCGGGGTGAAAGCCGCATTGCGCGCTGGTTTTAAAACCATTTACAGCATTGAGGAAGACCAGGAACTGGCCGCTTTCAACCGTTCGCAATTCGCAGGCCAGGGCAATGTGCATATACTGCACGGCGAAAGCCGCAAAGTGCTGCCCGAAATTTTAGGATTTCTGGATACACCGGCGACCTTCTGGCTCGATGCGCATCGCACGGGCGGTGGCTTGAAGGGCGGCCAGGCGCCCTACCCTCTGCTTGAAGAGTTGCATCTCATCCATTCTCATCCCATTCGCACGCATACCCTGCTCATTGACGACCGGCGTTTGTTTGAAAGTGAGTTCGGAATGCGCGAAGAGAATGTACGTGAAGCCATTTTGCACATCAATCCGGATTACCGTTTGAGTACAGCCGACAGCACACCCGGTGAACCCGCTTACGGGCGCAACGATATCCTGGTGGCCGCGCCGCCCGCGGCCGATTCGGTCGCAATGCATACGCCAGACAGCGGCTCCGTCCGAAAGTTGCACCACGATTCAATGGCAAACCGGATTTTGTACTTCTGCCCGGAGGTTGCATTTGCATCGGCCGGTGTGCGGAGGCTCTACCGCCATGTGGCGGCCTTGGAGCGCAGGGGATTCAATGCCTTCGTCCTGCACCGGCGCAAGGATTTCAAAGCGCCCGGCCAACTATGTGTGCCGCATCTAAGTCTCGATCAAATCCAGCTGACCGGCCGCGATATTGTGGTCATACCGGAAGGACATCCCAACATCATGCATGCCTTGCGCGACGCTGCCTGCCGGCGTTTCGTCATCGCCCTGAACTGGGACTATATCTACAAGACTTTGCCGGATCAGATGGATTGGCGGATGTTCGGCATCGAGCGCGTTCTGGTGGTCTCGCCCGTTATCGGCAACATGATCTCCTGGGCCATGCGCCTGCCCATTCATCTGCTGGATTCTTCCATTGATCAGGATCTTTATTACCATGAACCGGCCGGCAAGTTGCCGCAGGTGGTCTATATCCAGCGCAAAGCCGCCTGTATCGATGTGCTGAAACGAATTCTCCGGTCACGCAAAGTCGATTACATCGATCGCATCCCATGGCACCCATTGGCCGATCTGTCTGAACCGGAGTATGCCGCCGAAATCCGCAAGGCATCTGTTTTTCTCAATCTGTCGTCAGCCGAGGGTTTTCCCACCAGCTGCATGGAAGCGATGGCGGCGGGCACGCTGGTGGTGGGATTTGACGGTGTGGGGGGAAAGCAGTTGTTGCGGGGTGGTGAAAATTGCCTGCTGGCGCCCACCGGAGATTATGTCACTCTGGCATACGCCCTGGCGCCCGTGCTGGACAGTATGCTGGCCGGCGAAACAGCTGCATGTGGCAAAATGATTGCGGGCGGTTTGAAGACGGTCCAGCACATGACAGCGGAAAAAGAGGCCCAATCGCTGGTTGAGTTCTGGCAGAGTGTTGTGTGAAGCGGGAGCATGCAACAATTATAGTGTAGTGGAAATCGTGCTCGTACTCGTACGCGTCCTCGTGCTCTGAGAGAAAAGAATCGAGTACGAGGACGCGTACGCGTACGAGTACGAATAGACTCGAAAGAGATACGGCATCCGTATGTCTGATTAAGAGATAAAAAACCATGTGCGGATTCATTTTCACCAACAAGCCGGTTGACGATGTGCAGCGGGTCAACCGCTATATTCAACTCCGGGGGCCCGACCACACCAGCGAAATCCACCGCGGAAGCTATACCTTCATTCACAACCTGCTCAGCATCACCGGCGCTTTTACACCACAGCCCACGATGAGCGACGATCAAGCTGTTTTTTGCCTGTTCAATGGCGAAATCTACAACTTCCAGGAGTTCGGGGAGTTCGAAAACGATGCGCTGTGCCTGATTCCGCTCTATCAAGCGCACGGCCCGGCTTTCACGCGCCACCTGGACGGCGAATTTGCCATTGTGCTGGTCGATTTCAGCGCCAATTGTCTGGTGGTCAGCACCGATGTGTTCGCCACCAAACCGCTCTGGATGGCCATCGAAGGGCGCCGGGTGGGACTGGCCAGCTACGCGTCGGCCCTGCTCGAATTGGGCTTTGCCCATCCGGAGAAACTTCCCGCCAACACGACCTGGGTGTTCGCCCTGGAGGAATTGTCCTTGCAGGAGCGTTTCACGGTTTTCGACTTTGATCCCCGGCACCAGGAGAAAACCGGTTGCGACGATTGGACGGCCGCTTTCCAAAAAGCGATCCGCAAGCGCGCCGTACGCAATGTGCGCGAAAAGATCTTCATCGGATTAAGCAGCGGATATGACAGCGGATCGATCGCGTGCGAGTTGTCCGTGCAACAGGTGCCTTTCAAGGCCTATACTCTGATGGGCCGCGAAAACCCCAAGGTGCTGGCCGAGCGCCACGCGCGCATCCGGCCGCATGCGGAAATGGAACTGCTGCCGGATGATCCGGCCGTAAGAAACGCCACCCACGGCTTTCTGATGGCCCACGTGGAATCATTTTACTACCGCATCTATTCCGGTTCCAGCAATTATAATGAATTCAATCTGGATTTGCGCGACGACCATGGCGCTACCAGCCTGGGCATGGTGGCGGTCGCCGCGCGGCGCGACGGGCGCAAAATTTATCTGTCCGGACAGGGCGCCGACGAAATATTTGCCGACTACGGTTTCAACGGCCATAAAATCTACCCCCACAGCAATTTCGGAGGACGCTTCCCTGAAGATCTGGCGGCCATCTTCCCCTGGCCGAGCTTCTACGACAGCTCGATGCTCTCCTATCTGGCCAAAGAAGAGTATGTCGCCGGGGCATATGGATTGGAAGCGCGCTATCCCTTTCTCGATCCCGCGGTGGTCCAGGAGTTTTTATGGCTGAGCAGTGATTTGAAGAACAAATGGTACAAATCGGTTTTGCATCACTATTTAGTATCCCATGACTTCCCCATGGGAGTAAACCAGAAATTTGGATTTTAGGCGCCCTTGAGTGCAACGGGCTTTTCAGGCAAAGATATTTAAGCGTTATCCGGCAGATGAAATCGCAGGAACATGGCAAACCTTTCAGAAAACGATCCGCGCAACGATAGTATCGACCCTGGTGTCGTCTTGAGCCGGGATCGGGATCTGTTTCATCTGGCCCGCTTGGCCATGCAAAAAAACGAACTGGACCGGGCCGGTTTGCTGATACAGCAGGCCATCGCCATCTGCCCGGAACAGGTGTTGTACCGGCGCGCCTTAGGCGAGCTGCTGCTGATGCGCCAATGCCACGGCGAAGCGCTGGAGGCCTTCCGCGAGGCTTTATCGATCCAACCACATTCCGCAGAGATCCATTTCTCCATGGGTCTGGCGGCGGGCGGAGCAGGAGATCCGCAACAATCGGTCGATCACTACGCGCAGGCAGTCGCATTGTCTCCGCTTTGGCCCGAAGCCTGGTTCAATTTCGGCGCCATGCTTCAGCATCTCAGACGCACGCAGGCCGCCGCGGATGCATTCCGCAAAGCCGCGGATCTGCGCCCCGACTGGGCCACTGCGTGGATCAATTTGGGCGCCGTTTTGGAGCAAAGCGGACAGGACGAGCGCGCATTTGACTGTTGGCAGCGTGCGTTGGCGCTCGATCCGACCAACAGCCCGGCTCATTATAACTGCGGGATGGTCCATCAAAAAATGGGCCGGCTGGATGCGGCCATCCACGCCTATGAGCAGGCGTTGCAAAATGATCCGCAAATGGCCAAGGCACACCTGAATCTGGGAATCTGCCATCAACAAAAAGGAGTCGTGCAGGCGGCCGTGCACAGCTACCGGCGGGCCATAGCGATTCAGCCTGAGTATGCCCGGGCCTGGTACAACCTGGCCGGCGCCTTGGTTCCGCTGGGGCAGTGGGATGAGACAATCGCATGCTATGAAAAAGTGATCGCCCTGGAGCCTGAAAATGACGCCGCCCATCTGAACCTGGCCGTCGCCTTGCGCAAACAGGAGCGCATCGGCGAGGCCCTGGTGTATTGTCGTAAGGCCTTGTCCATCACCCCGCATTTTGCCGAGGCCCAAGTTTATCTGTTCCAATTGGCCCAGCATGCCTGCGATTGGCGTCAGGCCGAACAAGCGGCCCCGGATCTCGACCGGTTGAGTGCCGCGCAGTTGGACAGCGGCCGCAAACCATCCGAATCCCCTCTGCTCAGTTTGCGGCGCCACGCGGACCCCGCCAAGAATTTGGCCGTGGCCAGGGCATGGAGCGGTTCGGTGAACGCACGCGCCATGCAAATGTCCGGCCGCCCTGAGTTTGACCATGCGCCCCGATCCGGCAATGGCGTGATCCGCGTCGGTTACATCTCTCAGGATTTCAAGGAACATGCGGTGGCCCATCACCTGCGCGGGCTGCTGCGCGCGCATAACCGCGAGCGCTTCAGGATTTACCTGTACGCCTGCAACCCGGATGATGGCAGCTACTACCGTCAGCAACTGGCCCGCTCCAGCCCTCACTTCGTCGAGATCCATGCATTGGACGACGCTGCCGGCGCGCAACGCATCTACAATGATCGCATCGATATTCTGGTCGACTTGATGGGACATACTCAGGGCTGCCGGCCGGAAATCCCGGCCCTGCGCCCTGCCCCCGTTCAGGTCAGTTACCTGGGATTTTTAGGCACCAGCGGCGCACCCTACATCGATTATTGCATTGTCGATCCGGTGGTCGTTCCGCCCGGACACATCCCTTATTACACGGAGAAGCTGGTTTTTTTCCCCGAATGTTACCAGGTCAACGACGACCGGCTGGCCATTGGCGACCCACCGTATCAGCGCCGTGATTTCGGTCTGAGCGAAGAGGAGGTCGTGCTGTGCAGTTTTAATCAGCCTTACAAAATCGACCGGGCCACTTTTTCGGCCTGGTTGACCATACTGAAAGGAGCGTCCAACAGCGTGCTGTGGCTCTTGGGACAAAACAGAACCGCACGCGAGAATTTGTGCCGGGCCGCTGAAGCGGCAGGGGTGGGGGCCGAACGCCTCCGCTTTGCAGGCGCCCTGCGCATCGATCGCCATTTGGCCCGCTTGCAATTGGCCGATCTGGCCTTGGACACCTTTCCCTATAACGGCGGCGCGACCACGTCCAACGTCCTCTGGGCCGGGGTGCCCCTGCTTGCCCTGATGGGCAAGCATTTCGTTTCGCGCATGTCGGCCAGCGCCCTCATGGCCGTCGGTTTGCCCGAACTGGTCGCTCATTCCCCGGTCGAGTACATCGGCAAGGCCCTCGATCTGGTCCACGATCCCGAAAAACGAAACGCGCTGCGCAACAAGTTGGGGCGGCTGAAGAGCGACTCCGCCCTGTTCGCCACGCAACGGTTTGCCGCGCGGCTGGAATCCGCTTTCGAAAAGATGATGACTCTTTTCAACAACGGATTGACACCGCAATCGTTTTCAATAGAGTCGGAGTAAAATCACGCATGAACTGCTATTTGAGACGACCGTAAATCAATTTGTACAGGAACCTTTTCAATGGACCCCAAGAGATTGGCCGAGCAAGCGCAAGCCCGCATTGATGCCGGATGCCTGGAAGATGCCGCTGAACTGTACCGGTCTATTTTGGTTCAAGTCCCCGATGATGCCGACACGCACCATATTCTGGGTCTGGTCTATGCCGAGCAAGCCGATTGGGGCAATGCCCGCGCGACGATCGCCGCAGCCATCCGCCTGAACCCTCAAAATGCCCTCTATTATCGCAGCCTGGGTGACGTCTGCCACTCCTCCGGAGATGTGGCTGCAGCGCTGCGCGCCTATCAGACCGCCCGGCAGTTGCACCCCGATGACGCCGATACACTGCTCAACCTGGGCAACGCCCAGCATGCGGCCGGCGCGTTGGAGCAGGCCCTGGCTTGTTATCAGAAAATTTTAAGCCTGCACCCCGAGCATGTCCCCGCGCTGAACAACATAGGTAAAACATATTATGATCAAGGGGATGTATCCACAGCCATAAAGTTTTACGATAAGGCGATAACACTCGATGACACCTATGCGGAGGCCCGTTTCAACAAGGCCGTCGCGCTGTTGCTCAAGGGTGATTACACCAGCGGATGGGCGGCCTACGAATGGCGCTTCAAACGCAAAAGCGCCCGGCACGTTTACCCCCATGCGCTGCAAGGGCGTCGTTGGGACGGCAGCCCTTTTGACGGTGAACGCCTGTTGGTGCACTGCGAACAAGGCTTGGGCGATGTGCTGCATTTTTGCCGTTATCTGCCCATGGTCAAGGCATTGGGCGGCACGGTAATCCTGGAAGCCCCCGCGCAATTGGCCCCGCTGCTGCAGAACATGCAGTCGGTCGACGAAGTGGTGATCTTCAACCCGGCCCAACCCCCGCGCGTATCATACGACCGGTATATTCCCCTGCTGAGCCTGCCCTTGTTGATGAAGACCACCCTGGAGAGAATACCGGCCCGAATTCCGTACCTGCAGGCCGATCCCATAAAATCCAGCCAGTGGCGCGCCAAGATCCACTCCGGCGGATGGCGCGTGGGCCTGGTATGGTCAGGCAGTAACGTCGACCCTCAGCGGGCATGCCGCTTGGCCGATTGGCGGTCCTGGTGGTCCCGCGGGCAGATTCATTTTTACAGCCTCCAAAAGGGGCCGCCGCTCGATCAATTGTCCGGTCTCGGTGACGATCACCCTATCGTGCACATAGGGGACCGGCTCCTGGATTTCAGCGATACGGCCGCCGTGATCGCCAACCTTGACATGGTCATCTCGGTGGATACGGCAGCCGCCCATTTGGCCGGTGCCATGGGCAAACCGGTTTGGGTCCTGCTGCCCTTCATGCCTGATTGGCGCTGGCTGCTCGATCGCCCGGACTCCCCCTGGTATCCGACCGCCCGTCTGTTCAGGCAGAACCGGCGCAACGACTGGTCCCGGGTAATCGCCGAGGTGGGCGCGGCGCTCAAAAAACAAACCAAGGCAGCCCAAGCCCCAGCTGTCTGCGGCGCGGACGTCGCTGATCCGGCATCCGGCTTGAACATTGCGGCGCTGAAGCATTTTGAAAAAGGCGTGCAGCAAGCACAGGCCGGTGAATTCAATCCGGCGGTCAAATCGTTTCAGCAAACCATCACCCTCCAGCCGCAGTATGCCGAAGCCCACTTTGAGCTGGGGGCGGCCTACCATGCCCAAGGCCTCTTCGACCAGGCCATCGACGCCTACCGGTCGGCGTCCCGGCTGGCCCCCGCCATGCAGCCGGTCTACGCAAACCTGGGGCTGGCCCATTATCAGAAAGGTGATTTGGACCAGGCGGCCCATGCCTATGAACTGGGCATCCGATTGCACAGGGACCTGGCCAGGCTGTTTACCAACCTGGGCGTGGTGCGCGAAGCGCAGAACCATATCGAGGAAGCCATCGAGTGCTACCAATGCGCCTTAAGGATCGATCCCGCGCATGCCGACGCCCTTTACAACCTGGGTAACATCCATCTGGCCCGCCGCCATCTGGAAAGCGCCCGCAGCTGTTACAGCAGGACGCTGCAGATCGATCCACGCCACGCCAAGGCCCTGGGCAATCTGGGCCGCACCTGCCATTTGATGGGATTTCTGGACGAGGCCCTGAAGTGTTATGACCAGGCCCTGGCCTTGAGGCCCGGCTACCCCGAAGTTCATCTGAACCGGGCCGTATCCCGGCTGCTGGTGGGACAATGGCAAGAGGGCTGGGCTGATTATGAGTGGCGTTTTCAATGCCACGATCGGCAGCGCATCTATCCCCATCAATTGTACGGAGAACGCTGGCAGGGCGCGCCGTTCGAGGGCAAGACCCTGCTGGTGCACAGCGAACAGGGGATCGGCGACGCCATTCAATACGCGCGCTACCTGCCCCTGGTCAAACAGCGCGGCGGCCGGGTTGTTTTCGAAGTGCGCCATTCATTGATGAATCTGTTTGCCTCGTTGGCAGGCGTGGATGAACTCATTGAACTGTCGGCGGACAAACCTCCCGCGGTGCACTACCAGATCCATGTGCCCCTGGGCAGCCTGCCCGGAATTTTCAAGACCATGCCCGGCAACGTGCCCTATGAGGGACCGTACCTCAAAGCCGATCCGGTCAAGACCGCGCACTGGAAACGGCGGCTGCCCGAAGCAGGTTTGAACGTGGGGCTGGTATGGGGCGGCAATGATACCTACAAGGAACGCAGCTGCAACCTGGTCGATATGGCCCCCCTGGCCTTCGTGAAAGGCATCAACTGGATCGGCCTGCAGAAGGGACCGGCGGCCGTGCAATGCCGGCCGGAGCACCTGCCCTACAACTTCAAGGTGGACAACTGGGGCGAAGCATTCGAAGACTTCAGCGATACGGCCGCCGTCGTGACGGGTCTCGATCTGATCATCTCCATCGACACTGCGGTCGCCCATCTGTCCGGGGCCATGGGAAAACCGGTATGGGTATTGCTGCCTGCGGTTCCGGACTGGCGCTGGCTGCTGGAGCGCTCTCAAAACCCGTGGTACCCCACGGCCCACCTCTTCCGCCAATCCAAGGACGGCAACTGGGGCGGCGTCATCGCCAAAGTCTGCGGCTCGCTGGAACGCTGGCGCAAAAATCGCTGAGAAGCTTTTCTTCGATGATCTTACATGAAAGTCTTTTACAGCCAGGCGTCGCTGATATAGAGCACCTTCTTCATTGCCATTAGAGACCCTCTTGCTGCTCGGCAATGCGATGGATGGTCCTGATGGCTTCATCGCTGAAGTTGCGTCTCAGCTGCAAATGGACGGAGTATTCATCCAGGGGGTGGTCCTGCACACCATGGACGATGCCGGTCAGGGCGATCTCCTTTTCCCTGCCGTTTGCCGAAAGCTTGATGCTCACACCGAGGGTTCTGCCGACCATCCTGCGAACGGCTTCACGGTTTTTGGATTGGAAGTAAAAGGAAAGACCGCATTTGGAAATATCCCATAACTCTGCGACGACGGGGCGCTGCATGGCCGTGCCCTCTTCCGGCGTCAAAATCTGGAAGGCGATTTTGGTGCTCAAATTGACCCGTTTGTAGGCCCGCCGGTCGATCCCCTTCTGGCGCAGCCAGTCATACATCCTCTTGCCTGAACCACACAACTCCTGCAGGTGCTTTTCCAGGACCGGATATTGGATGGATAGCCCATCGAGCTTGTCCCGCTCGAGATAGCTGACCTTGGTCTTCAACAGGGTCACCACCGAAGCGGTGCATACATTGATTGAAAAGAAGGTATCTTCTCCAAAAATGTCCCCCGTGCTCAATGTGCGAATGAGCAGTTGTTTGTCCGCGCCTTCATGGACGACTTTCAACTGGCCCTGGTTGACCAGATAGAGTCGATCATTGCTGCCGCCCTGCTTAAGAACCACCCGTTCTTCCTCCAGGACCACATCGTTGAGGGCGAAAAAGAAGGCATTGGATTCTTCGGTGGACAGCGCTTCGAAAAATCGCGCCCATAAACGCCGACGGTCGGGCGTCAGCGCCTTGGTCTTTTCCGCCTCGATGACCTCGTTGACCTTGACGATGGCCGACAAGGCCATGCTGTCGACTTCGTATAGTTGATCGCGAAAAGATTCCGCGCGCACAAAATCACCCTCGCGCGCACATGCGATGGCCATTTGGCTGAGAAGCTCGACCGCCGCCTGGTTTTGGCCGGTTTTCAGCAGTTCATTGAACTGCGCTTCCTGTGCGGATAGGTTCGTCTCCATCGGTTCACCTCAGCGGTTCCATAGTATTTAGCACACGATGCATCGGAGGTGTGCATCGATTCAACGTCATCCCTGCGGACTCAATTTTTACTAACAGTATCGGACTATTTACGCTTATCTTGAATAATTTTAGCCGAGCGATGCCGATTTCATCCTTTTCAGCAAGCATCCGGTAATTTCGCGGGCATCGCCGGGATCAAGCACTGATTTGGTCCATTATTTATTGTTCAGGTGAGCACTGTCAAGTTGAGAGTGCTCCAACCGCCCCGCCCCTCGGTCGAGGACTTCCGGGCAAGGCTGCTTACCTTTCCCTCCATGCCCGCGCAAAACGGTCGTTTGGAGACACCTCAGGCGGTTCCGTACGTTTGAGCCGATTACGCACTGGTAACGGTAAGGCGATCGGTCCGGTTCTTGCGCCATTTTTCGCGCACGGCTTCAATTTCACGCAGGCTCGATGCAGCCAGGAGCGCCTGGGCATATGCCTCGGCTTGCTGAATGGTAACCGACGCAATGGTTTGCTGTACGGTCGGCAGAAATTGGGGGTCCACGCTCAGGTGGCGTATGCCGATGCCGAGCAGGAAAGGGATAAAATCGCCATCATGGGCCACCTCACCGCAAACCGAAATCGGCTTCTGATAACGCCGCACGCAATTGACGATCTGCGACAAAGACCTGAGAATGGATGGATGAAACGGTTGATAGTAGCCGGCCACATGCTCGTTGGTGCGGTCCACCGCCAGCATGTATTGGATGAAGTCATTGGTGCCGATTGAAAAAAAATCCGCCAGCGCGGCCAGCTCATCCAAGACGGCCAAAACAGAGGGCATTTCGACCATCGCTCCGATCAAAGGGGATGGATGGCACTCCAGTTGGTCGCGCGCCAGGCTTGCCGCGGCTTCGTGCACGGCTTGGCTCGCCGCCTCGAAATCGTCCACTGAGGAGATCATGGGAAACATGATCCCCAATTGATCGGCCTTCGCGCCGGCCCGCAGAATGGCCCGCAGCTGCTGGTCAAATACATCGCGGTGCTTGAGCAGGAAACGGATCGAACGCAGCCCCAGCTCGGGATTGGCTTCGCGGGGCAGGTTCAAGTAGGGCAAGATTTTATCACCGCCGATGTCCAGCGTGCGCACGAAAACAGGAATCCCGGCCGTTTGTTCGAAAAGCCTGGCATAGACCAGGCGCTGCTCCTCTTCGGATGGCAGGACCGAACGCACGATAAATGGGAATTCGGACCGATACAAGCCGATCCCTTCGGCTTTGAGCTCACGAGCCAATGGCAGTTCACCCAGCAGGTTGATATTGGCCATCAAATGGATGCGTCGGCCGTCGGCGGTAAAACTCTGCGGCTGCATGGCGGCGGCTTTTTCGGCCGCGTCCCGGCGGAGGCGGTTGCGGCCTGCAAATTGCCGGCGGATTTGATCGGACGGGTCGATGTAAATGGTACCCGCATCCGCATCCATGAGGACCTGTGCGCCGTCCGGAACCGTGAGCAGATCGCCTTGCGGGGCTATGATCATCGGGATTTTCAGCGATCGCGCAATGATGGCCACGTGCGAGGTCACCCCACCGCCGACCAGAACGATCCCGGCCACCGATTCAGAGGCCAAGCGGAGCACATCCGAGGGGTAGAGTTGCGAGGCAATCACGATGTGATCGTCGATCGGACTCTTGCTGGTCCCTTTCCCTTTGCGCAGGTTGAATAAAATACGTCTAGCCAGATCTTCGATGTCGCGCGCTTTTTCGCGAATATAAGGATCAGGACTGGCTTCGAACAGGTTAATGAACTGGCGCGCCACCTGACGAACCGCATCCGGTGCGGGCATTCCCAGTTTGATGGCGTTGAGGATCTGCCGATCGAAGCGGGGGTCTTTCAGGATCATATGATGGGCTTCGAAAATCAGAGCCGCGCTTTCGGGCAAGCGGCGCACCAATTGCTCCTGCAGTTGCCTGAGCTGATCGAGGGTAGCCTTGAGCGCCCGCTGATAGGCTTTGGCCGACGTCCGGAAATCGGCGCCCGGCACATCGGACAGCAACGGGTCCTCGGGCTTGAGCAGCGCCGCCGGCGCCAGCGCGAAACCGGGTACGGTCGCCTCACCCTTGATAAACCGTAACCGCTCCATCAGCTCGGTCGTACTTCGCGGACGGACCGTCTGTTGCAGGCCCATCATCAATCGGGCATTGGCGACCGTGCCGGCGAGCTGGGCGGCGATGGCCCGCAGCGCCATTACATCGGCGGCCTCGAAATAGTCGGCCTCGCTGTGCTGCACCACGAGCACGCCGATCTTTTCGATGCCCCGTCCGATGGGTACGGCCAGAAAAGATGTGTACGGCTCTTCCCCGGCCTCCTCGAAGTATTTGAAAAATGGATTGTCGCAGGCCGTGCCATCACAGAAGGGCGCCATGCGCGCCATGGTCATGCCGACCAGCCCCTCGCCGATGCGCATGCGGATGCGCCCGACCGAAGAAGGCTTGAGTCCTTTGGTGGCCCTGAGCACTAGCTCGTCGGTACGATCGTCGAGCAGGTAGATGGAGCCGACTTCGGCATTCAAGTGCGAAGCCACGCTTTGAACCACTTGCTGCAGGAAAGAATCGATATCCTTGCTGTCGGCCACCAAGGCGGACAGTTCGCTGATGTCGTACAATAAACTCAGATGCTGGCGTTTTTTTTCGGTCATGGCTCTCGATCGATGCGGCGGCATTCGCCGGGCGGCGATCATAGGCGGCACCCGGCGGGTAACGGCACGGCTGGTCCACGTCGGGGACAGCATCGCTGCTGCGCGTGCCCCCCGGACCCGTCTGAGGCATCTTAGCAATTGGCCCGGTTTGTGGCAACCGGCTTTCAATGGATCAAACGCGGTTGGGGTGGGCATCGGCCGGAGTGGGTTCATAAAAAACAGCTTTCATTTGCAAAATCGCATCATCGTGACCTGCCGACTGCAGTCGCCGTGACACATCCTCCAGGGCCCCGGCTATGGCCGCCGCGGCGGCAGTGCGCTGCAAGCGGCTGATCAGCGTGAGCGCCTCTTCTTTGCGCGCCGAACAGGCATACGCCACCGACAGCATGAATATGGCGGCCATGTAATCGGGATGCGTTTGCAGGAGCGGTTCCAAAATGGCGATCGTTTGTTGGAAATCGCCCAGCATCATGAAACTGAGCGCCCTGTTGAAGTGGGCCTCTTTGAGGGTTGCATCACGCGCGAGCGCCTTTTCGGTCCACGTCAGGCTTTCCCGGTAGTCCCCCAGCTGCCAGTGCGCCGAAGCCATATTGATCAAAGCTTCCGGATAGCCGGGCCGCAGGTCCAACAGGCGCCGCCACAAACCGATCGCTTCCGGCCAGCGTTCCAGTTGTCCGGCCTGAACGGCCAATTCACGGACGGCGCCGGGATCATGTTTCATCTTGTGCAGCTTGGCATACCCCAGTTGGTAGTAATTGCGCGCTTTTTCCTGATTGCGGGTTTCGTTTAAATGGCCGTAGTGGTGCACCGGCACCGTGCATTCCAAAACCGTGATGCCCGCCGCAGCGAGCGAAGGCTCCACGCGCTCGTGCACCGGAAAATGGAACCGTACTTCCGCCGAGCGGCGGAAAAGTCTGACTTTTCGGCTGGGAAACCAACCCAATGCGGCTTCATGGGAGGGATAGGCGCCTGCATTGCCCCGCCATCCGAAAGTGTTGGCCGTATGGCAGTAATTACGCGTCTCGATTGAAAACGCGACGCGTCGATCGGCATGCTCCCGGATCAAAGTCCGCAGGGAATTGAAATCCGGCGCGGCGATCGTTTCGTCGGCGTCCAGCACCAGGATCCAATCGCCCGCGGCATTGGAGATGCCGAAATTGCGAGCGGCGGCGAAGTCGTCGCACCACTTGAAATCATGTACCGTTGCCCCGAAAAGGCGCGCGATATCCGCGCTGCGGTCCGTCGATCCGGTATCGATCATGATGATTTCATCGACCAGGGGTTTGATCGCGTGCAGGCACGGGCCCAATAATTTGCCTTCATTGCGTGCGATCATGCACAACGAAAGGCTGTGGGCTGCGCTTCCGGTGATACGCATGGTTCCGAGGCGCCGGCGCACGGCCAAAGCCGCATCCAGGAATCCTTCCTCCGGAGCGGATGATGCGGCCAACTGTTCGATGGAAGTCATGGCGGCGGGATGGTCGCCCTGTTGCAGGCAGACCGCAACATGGTAGCTGTGCAGCCGGACATGGCCGGGAGATGTCTTGAGCAGCCGTTCGAAGAGCCTGCGGGCACGCTCCAGCAGGCCCAATGCCACCGCATCACGATGGTAGTCGGCCAGCACGGCATCATTCGCCGTGCCGTCAACCAGCAAGCGCTCCCACAAATCGAGTCGGTTCGGGTCCGGTGCCGCGTTCAAAACAATACCCCTCTACACCGCCATCTGTCGGCCCTGAGCGGCCATATGTCCCTCGACCACGGCATGGCTTTCCTCCGTCAGACACTTGAGTGCTTCACGCGCCTGAGCATGCCACGGTTCGATTTGCAGAACCCGTTCGTAAAAAACCAATGCATCCTCTTTTTTATCCAGGGCCCTGCAAATGGTTCCCGCAGCGGTCAGGCACTCCACATCCTCGCGATCGGCCTCAAGGACCCGGACGTAGATTCTCAAGGCCTCTTCCACGCGTCCTTGCTCCACAAAGTAGAAATCGGCCAGGTTTTTTGAAAAGAGTGCATTTTGTGGCGAAAGCCGCACAGCCTGTTCGTAGTACCGCAAGGCCTGTGCCTTATCCCCGATCTGATAATGGAGCACGCCCAAATCATTAAAGGCCCCGGCATGCTGCGGTGATAGCTCAACAAGCTGTTGCAGAAGTTGAACTGCGCCCTGCAGGTCTCCCGCGGCGGCCTTTTGCTGCGCATCCGCATAGCGTGAATGATCGTCCACCCCCGCCGGTGGGGGAGAAGAAGTCTCCGCGGATGCGGCTTCCAATTGTCGCAGCAGTTCGGTGGCTTGACTGTTCCAGGGTTCAATATCCAGCGCCTGGTCGAAGAACGAGCGGGCATCGTCGAATCGCTTCAAGGCCAGGCAGATGTGGCCGACGCAAATCAATACCTCCAGGTCGCGGGGGTTCAGCTTCAGGGCCTGCACATACTTCACCATGGCTTTTTGGACATCGGAATTTTCAATATAGTAAAAATCAGCCAGATTTTTCAGCAGCACCGGGTTTTCGGGCGCCAGTTCGGCGGCTTTTTCATAATACCGCTGGGCTTTGTCCTTTTCCCCGCTGCCATAGTAAAGCACTCCCAAATCGTTATGCGCCAGCGCATGATCGGGGACCATGGAAATCAGGCGTTCCAGGGTCTGCTTAGCCTCCCCGACCTGTCCCTGCTGCGCTTGCCGGCAGGCCGTCTGATAGAGAGTTTCCGGTGCAATCGGGCTTTGCGGCGCAGCCTGCCTGGAATCGAGCTGAGCCAGCATGCGTCGCGCATCCGCTTGGTCCGGGGCCAGGAAAAGTACCTTCTGGTAGTAATTGCGTGCCTCATCGAGGCGTTTCAGGGCAACGCACAGATGGGCGGTGGTCAAAAGGGTTTCCAGATGGTCGGGGGCAAGGTTCAATACTTTTTGGTATTGGGCAATGGCCGCGTCCGACCTTCCCTGGGCCACGTGGAAAAAATCGCCCAGGCTTTTCTGAACCGCCGGATTGCCCGGCGCCAAATCAGCGGCCCGCTGAAAATGAAGGCCGGCCGTATGGGCATCTCCCTTTCGGTGGGCCAGCATGGCCCTTTCGTGGTGGGCCTGCGCATCGCCCGGATGGTCGTCCAGGTACTTACCCAGTAACCATTGGGCAATTTCAGTGTGGCCGCTGTCCAGCAGACAGTGCACCCCTTGTTGAATTTGATCGGCAAACTTCATTTTTGGGCCTCCTTGTAGGTTCCCATCGCACGGGTTTTGCCCCGCGGCTGTATTGGCTCTTCGGCAAAGTGCGGGCTGCGGCGACGCTTTTTGCGGCGTCTTGTCGACCGCGGGCCCGCGCATCAGGAAAGCGTGACTCACCTGGCGGATGAATGTCTTGAGCTCTTCTTCAGTCGGCCCATTCTGCTTGAAAGAACCGGCCAAAAAGCGGCATAAGACGCCGACTGGATTCGCATGGCAGTAAAACGTCGTGCCGGCGGCCTTCTCGATCTCTTCCAGGGCTCGCTGAATGGCGCCCGCATCGCCTCGCTGGCGCGCGCCACACAAATCGATGAGCGGTTTGAAACCGAGGATTTCTTCGCCGGCCCTGGCCCGGCTGTACTTCGCATGCACCGCGCGATCCTCGCTGCGCTTGCGGTCCCGGTCGGCGTGCTCCAGGCTGTCTTCGCGCTCAAGGTAAAGCCCCAAGGGTTCCGCGATGTGCCGGAAATCGCAAGTCTGCGAAATGCGCAGCCAGAACTCGTAGTCGGCCGAAACCGTAAGGCTTTCGTCAAAATAGCCGTAATGCTGGTGAACTTCCCGCCGCCACATGGGTTGCGGTCCGATGAAGCAGCCGTTGCGCAGCAGGCGCTCCCGCCGCCAGTCGAACCAGCGCAACACACCGGTAGGCGTGCAGGCGGCAAACGTCTGGTTGGCCGTGGCCGTCTTGATCACATCAGCATAGACCAGCGCGGTCTGCGGTTCCGCCTCCAGCACGGCGACCATCTGCTCAAAAGCGTTGCAGCGATGGCGGTCATCGGTGTTGGCATTCGTGATATACATGCCTTGTGCAACTTTTATACCACGGTTCCAAGCCGCATAAACCGATTCTCTTTTTTCGGTGCGAAGATATTTGATGTTGGAGAACTTGCGCTGAAACTCCCGGACGACCGCGGCCTCGTTCTGCTGCGAGGCGCTGTCGATGACGATGATCTCCAGGCGGTCGGCGATCGTTTGCGCCAGCAAATCTTCCAGGCAGCCGCGCATGAAGCGTTCGCTGTTGTAGGTGGACACGATGGCCGATACGATCGGATGGGGGCCGGGCGGAAACGCCCACTGATCATTCGGGTCGTTTTGCTGCACGGTTTGGGGCCGATCCGCCCGGCAGGACAGACCGGACCGCTGCACACAATTTTCAATTTCCTCCAGGGTGATGGGCGCCGGTGGGCCTGCCGGCAAGCTGTTTTCTGCGGAGAAGCTCGCTTTGATTTCCCGGTCCAATATTTTTTCGGCCTCGGCATTATAGGCCGCCAGCCCGTCTTTGGTCTTCTGATGATCGTGACTGCGAAAGGCGCCCAGCTTGCAATCCGCCGTATAAAGCCGGGCATGCCTGAAAAAACGTGTCCACAGTTCCAGGTCTCCGGCCAGATGCAATCCGGTTTGCATCCGCCCGCCCGCCGCTTCCCATACGCCGCGACGCCAGAAGGTGCCTTCCTGTTGGATGTAAGGGGCTTTATATTGCTTGTTCAGATAACGGCTGCGGCTCCAAAGGGGCAACATCCTTAGCACCCACTGTTCTTTGCCCCGATCGTCGATGCCGTTGGGACGCCCGGTCAGCCACTGCACATCGGGCCGCTGCATGAAAATGGCGGCAGCGGTGCTGAGCGCCCCGGGATGCAACAGGTCATCCGCATTGATCCAGGTCATAATATCGCCGCTGCTGCGCGAAAACCCCTCATCAATGGCCGCGTATTGCCCCGCGTCGGGCCGGCTCTGCCAGTGGGCCAGGCGATGGGCATGTTTTTGTATGATTTCGAGGGAACCGTCCCGGCTGCCGCCGTCCATGACGATGTATTCAAGGTTGGGATAATCCTGGTCCAGGACTGAGCGCATGCAGTTTTCCAGATAACCGGCCTGGTTGAAAGAGGGCGTCACAACACTGATCTTTGGCCAAATCGGCTTTGCAATGGAAACTTTTGTCTTGCTTTTCGAGGCCTTGGCTTTAAGTTGATCATAGAGCTGCAGATAGGCCTGGGCCTGAGTGTGTGCAGAGAAGGCGTTTTCAGCCTTGCTGCGGCAACGTTGCCCGAAAGGCGTCCCCTGCGCACACGCCGACAACACCCAGTCCATGCCGTCGGCCAACCTGCTGGCGTTTCCGGTCGCGGCCAAAAAGCCGGTAAATTGATGGTCGATGATATCGACGATGCCGCCTGAATCAAAGCCGACCACCGGTGTGCCGCAAGCCATTGCTTCGATGGCCGTATTGGGCAGGTTATCCTCCAGAGAGGGTAGTACAAACAAATCGGCGGCCGAATAAAGTTGCGCCAGCCCCTGTTGATTTTCGATCCGCCCTGCTGAAAAGATTTTAAAGGGAAGATCGCCGGGCGGTTGTTTGAAAAAATTGCCGAAAACAAGAAGACAAAGCTTTTCGGAAGTATACTTGCGTGAATCGAGCAGCTTGAGCGCGTTGACCAGGTACGCGAAACCTTTACGCGGATTGCTGGTGTCATCCGCACCGAAAAGGACGATTTGCGCTGTCTCCGGTATATTGAAGTGTTTGCGGACCGCGGGACCGGGAACGGGACGGAACCTAGTAAGGGGCAATCCATAGGGGATGATGTGCAGCGGAAAGCGTGCCATCAAGCCGCTTTCGGCAATACATGCGCCGAGCCAGCGGCTGGGGGCGGCCAGGGTCAGATCGACATCAGCATACGCTTGGGCCTTTGTCTTCCACGTACAGCGGGAAAGATCATCCTCCCCGGCGGATCCCAATTGAGGACACCCGCCGCATTGCTGCATGTATTTCCGGCATTGCCCGGCATAGTGACAGCCACCCGTGAAGGGATTCATGTCATGCAGCGTCCAGACCACCTGCTTGCCGCTGCAAAGCGAGGCCAAATCGGTGTAATTGAACAGGCCCGCCACCCAATGCAGGTGGATGATATCGGCCGCCTTTACTTCTTGAAGTTGGTTCAGGGAAATGGTCGCAGCGGAGTCGGAGAAAAGTTCGAGCCCTCTGGGACGCCGCGGGTAGTTGCGGAGCAAAGCCTGCCAGCGCTGGAAGCTTTTTTGCACCAGAAGATCGCCGGGAGCCGTTGCGCATAGAGACCTTACACCGGGGTCGGGATTTGTTTTCTGCAATACCAGCATGGAGGAGTCCAACCCCTCGGCCTCCAAGCATTTGTGGATGCGGTAAGCGGCGGTGGCAGCCCCACCGGTATCCAGGGTATTCAGGTGGACGACTTTCATGCGTGGCACCCGGCCTCTTGAGTGTGCCAGATCCAGGCGCTTTCCAGTATGTCACCCAGACTTCTGCGTGGTTTCCAACCAATCATGTGCGCGGCTTTTTGATTGCCGGCGATGAGCACCGGCGCATCCCCCGGGCGGCGCTCAGCCATCCGTGCGGCAATTCTGCTACCCGTCAAAGCCTGGATCAGGTGAATCACTTGCAGGACGCTTTGGCCTTCGCCGCTGCCCAGATTGATGATCTCGCACACCTGCTTGTCGGACAGGTATGCACAAGCGTTCAAATGGGCCGCGGCCAAATCGCCGACATGAATGAAATCGCGCACGCAAGTGCCGTCGCGCGTATTATAATCGGTGCCATGAATGCTAAAGGCCTCCCTTTGACCCAGGGCGGCTTGCATCAGCAAAGGAATCAGATGGGTTTCAGGTGTGTGCCTTTCGCCGATACCGTAGCCCGCACCGGCTGCATTGAAATAGCGCAGGGAAATCGAACTCACCTTATGAATGCGGTGATACCAGGCGAGAATTCTTTCGAACATGAGCTTGCTCTCACCGTAGGGGCTGACCGGTGCGGGGTGGATCTCTTCGCTGATGGCCACGTCGCCGGGTACGCCATAGACCGCGCAACTGGATGAGAAGACAATGCGACGACAACCGCTTTGAACCATGGCCTCCAGCAGATGAATGCCGCCGAGCAGGTTGTTTTCGAAGTACTTACCCGGACAGGCCATGGATTCGCCCACGAATGCATAGGCCGCAAAGTGAAACACCGCGTCAATGGGGTGGCTCAGAAAAACCCTGCGGATATCTTCCTTGCACAACAGGTCGCCCTGATAAAAAACCACCCCGTCCGGCAGAAATTCTTTGTGTCCGTGTACGAGGTTATCAAAGACGATGATGTTCTGCGGACTCACCCCATGCGCGATCAGGCAATGCACCGTGTGTGCGCCGACATACCCGGCACCGCCTGTCACCAGGAATTTTTCATTGCTTCCAAGTCGCATGCCCGCAGCACAGCAAGTTCCGTACCATTGGACCAAGTCTCACCAAACGGGGCATCGTGCGGCCCAACCTTGTCTTCGGGCAGTTTTGAATGTCAATTTCTTGGCTGTCTGCGCCTATTCCGGCTGAATGGGCACGCATGCGCTCACACCGGCCGCTCGAAAAAATTTGATAGCGGTTTCGATTTAAGGTGGAGGTCCACGGTGCCGGGCATGGATGCCTGCACCGGAATCGCTATTTTAAACGCTGCCGGTGCCCGCCCAATTTGGGTGCCGCTTTGCACCAGGCAACACGATCGGGGCAGCTGACGCGCAATGGCGCTTTGCCTGGCGTAAATATTGCTACAAAGTCGGAACCAGGGTTTTGTTGAGGATATTGATTCGGTTGGTTTGTTGGGCTTATTCGAAGTACAACGCTAATGCGGATAGGGATTATCATTCAGGCGCGTATGAGTTCAAAACGACTTCCCGGCAAGGTGCTGCGAATGGCCGCCGGTAAGCCGTTGCTTCTGCACTTGTACGAACGAGTGATTCACTGCCACAGCGTGGATCAAATCATCGTCGCCACTTCAAGCGATGAGTCTGATGATCCTGTGGCTTTGTTTTGCCGGGACCACGCTATCGGCGTTTTTAGAGGCCCGCTCCATGATGTGGCCGCGCGGTTCAAACGCACTCTTGAAGCGTTCGGTTGGGATGCCTGCGTGCGTGTGAACGGCGACAGCCCCCTGCTGGACCAAAGATTGATCGATCAGGCCGTCATGCTGTTCCGGGGAAACAACTGCGATCTGGTAACCAATGTCCACCCAAGAACCTTTCCCGCCGGCCAGTCCGTGGAAGTCATACGCGCGCTAACCTTTTGCAACGCATATGCCCAGATGTCCGATGGGCACGACCTGGAACATGTGACTCCTTTTTTTTACCGCCACCCGGATCGCTTTGCCATCATGAACTTCTCCGCCGCCAGAGAGTACGGTGGGCTCCATCTGGCCGTTGACACACCGTCCGATTTCGATGCGTTCAACGCCCTGATCGGGCGCATGACGCGTCCCGCATGGCAATATGATGTGGGCCAGCTGGCCGACCTTTACAGCGCCCCGCAGGTGTCAGCATGAAGAAATTGCGCGCGGCCGTGGTCGGCCTCGGGGTCGGAGAACAGCATATCCAGGGATACCGCCGCCATCCTGCCTGCGAAGTGGTCGCACTGTGCGACATGTCGGTTCAAAAGCTCGAGCAGATGGGTGAAAAATACCCCGGCCTGCGCCTGGTCGATCGCGCCGACCTGATCCTGGAGGATCCGGACATCGATGTGGTGTCGATCGCATCTTACGACAATTATCATTTCGAGCAGATCGAAAAGGGCCTCCTGCACGGCAAACACCTGTTTGTGGAAAAACCCCTGTGTCTACTCCCCTGGCAACTTGAACGGATCCAGGCTCTGGTCCGGGACAATCCCGGTTTAAGACTTTCCTCCAACCTGATCCTGCGCTGCTCACCCCGATTTGAACGGATCAGACAAATGATTGCCGGTGGTCACTTCGGCCGGTTGTTTTACACGGAAGGCGACTACGAGTATGGCCGGCTTGAAAAGATCACCCAGGGGTGGCGGGGACAAATCGATGCGTATTCGATCATCCTTGGAGGAGCGGTGCACATGGTCGATTTGCTGCTGTGGCTGACCGGCGACACAGTGACGGAAGTGAGCGGGTACGGCAACCGCATTGCATCGAAAGACACCACTTTCCGGTTCAATGATTTTGCGCTCTTTCTATTGAAGTTCAAAAGCGGCCTGCTGGCCAAGGTCAGCGCCAATTTCGGCTGCGTCAAACCGCATTTCCACAATCTGAAAGTTTTCGGCACGCGGGCCACCTTTGAAAATGGGCCGGCGCACGGATATCTCTATACCGACCGGTCCCCGGCAACGTCTCCGCAATTGATTCAAACCCCCTATCCGGGCGTTCACAAAGGCGACCTGGTTTTTAATTTCGTTCAATCCATCCTCGAAGAAGCGCCGGCGATCGTTTCCACGCAAGATGTTTTCAATACCATGTCGGTCTGTATGGCGGCCGAGCGGGCTGTTTCCGATTCGACCACGGTTGTCCTGGGCGAGAGCTGAAGGACCATCCCGCCATAGTATTCTGGATAAAACCTCGGGCGCGTCCCATGAAGGCACGCAGCAATAGAATCGGCCTCTCATGCAGGCCAAACAAATGCACCAGGCACAAATATTGCTGAGCCTACCTGCGACTGCTGAAAAGCGTCTAAAACCTGACGCTGCTATCAAATGAAGACTTGATCCGGGCAAGGAGTAGACAAAGCGTGAAAACCATTCCGTTCGGCGCCCCTATGATCGGAGAGAGAGAAATCAGCGCCGTGACCGAAGTTCTCAAGGGGCCGGTTCTCGTGCACGGTCCCAGGTCCAAGCGGTTCGAAACCGATTTTGCCGCCTGGACAGGATCGCCGCACGCCGTTTCCCTATCTTCGTGTACGGCCGGCCTGCACCTGGCATACTTCGACCTGGGCATCGGCCCCGGCGATGAAGTCATCGTGCCCGCTCAGACCCACAATGCCACCGCCCACGCGGTGGCGCTTACCGGCGCCAAGCCGGTCTTTGTGGATTGTGAGCTCGAAACCGGCAATATCGCCATCGACCAGGTCGAAGCGGCCATTACGGCAAACACCAGGGCCATTTCGGTGGTGCATTTCCTGGGTATGCCGGTGGCCATGGACCGGATCTGCGCGATGGCCGCAAAGCACGATCTGTTTGTTCTCGAAGACTGCGCCCTTGCCCTGGGCAGCACCTACAAAGGACGCCATGCCGGCCTGTGGGGCGACGCGGGCTGCTTCTCGTTTTATCCAGTCAAGCATATCACCACGGCCGAGGGCGGCATGCTCATCACCCGTCGCCGCGAACTCGCCGAGCGCATCATGCGCCGACGGGCCTTTGGAGTAGACCGCACGCCGGGCGAACGCGACATACCCGGGGTATACGATGTGACCATGCTGGGGTTCAACTACCGTATGAACGAAATCGCAGCCTCCCTGGGCGTCGAGCAGCTCAAACGCGCCAACGAATTTCTGAAGCTGCGCCGGCGCAACCATGAGCTCCTGCACGCGCAGCTCTCAGAACTGGACGAAGTGAGGCTCTTTCAAAGCACACACGGCGATTATGTCAGCAGCTATTATTGTCTTTCCGTCCTTCTCACGCAGAAGCTGCGGGCGATGCGGTTCGAGATCGTCCAAAAACTGAAAGACCAGGGGGTCGGCACAAGTATCTACTACCCGCGCCCCGTGCCCCATTTCACCTGGTACCGCGAAAAATACGGCTGCCGCACGGACAGTTTCCCCAATGCCGCCGCCGTCAGCTACGGTTCAATCGCCCTTCCCGTGGGACCGCACCTGAATGAAGATGATATGTCTTTCATTGCCGCGGCCGTGAAACAAGCCATCAGCGAGGTCAACCCATGACAAACCTTCGGAACAAAAGAATCATGCTCATCGGCGGGGCCGGTTTCATCGGCCACAACCTGGCCATAGCGCTCAAGGAGCGGGGCGCCGACGTGTGCATCGTGGACGGTTTGCAGGTCAACAATTTTCTGTCCTTCCAGTCGACCAGGGAAAAATGCGTCAACCGCCCCCTGTATCTTTACTTTCTAAATCAACGCCTGGAAATGCTGCGCGAGGCCGGCATTCCGGTGTTTGTACAGGACGCGCGGGACTATTACGCCCTCTGCTATTTGTTCACGGATGTCAAACCGCAGGTGGTGGTGATGCTGGCGGCGGTGTCCCATTCCAACCGCTCCAACAAGGATCCCTACAGTACCTTCGATCACAGCTTCCGCACCCTTGAAAACGCTCTGGATGCATCCCGCGACAGGGTGGAGCATTTCATTTACTTCTCCTCGAGCATGGTCTACGGAAATTTCAACGGCGTTCCGGTCAATGAAACGACCCCCTGCGAACCCCTCGGGATCTACGGCGCCCTGAAATTCGGCGGAGAAAAACTGGTGATTGCCTACAACCAGGCCTTCAACCTGCCCTACACCATCATTCGTCCCTCGGCCCTGTATGGCGAACGCTGCGTCAGCCGTCGCGTTGGGCAGATCTTCATCGAAAATGCGCTCAAAGGAACCGAGATCACCATTTCAGGCGACGGCACGGATGCTCTGGATTTTACATGCATCCACGATCTGGTGGATGGCTTAATCAAGGTCATCGGGCATTCTGAATCACGCAACCAGATTTTCAACCTGACCTATGGCGAGGCCCGCGACCTCAATCAGATGGCGTCTGTGATCCAATCCTACTTCCCCGAGGTCAGCATCCGTTACACGCCCAAAAACAAACTCATGCCGGAACGCGGTACCCTTTCGGTGGACAAGGCGCGCCGCCTGATCGGCTACAATCCATGCTGGCCGCTGGAAAAAGGCTTCGCCCGTTACGTCGAATGGTATCAAAGCCTCCCGCAAGAACTGACCTGCGGAGAGCGCGTGCCGGTGGTATGTGCCTAGAAGTGAAAAGTTGAAAGTGGATGCATTATGTCATTGGAGGGGTTGGTGCCTGCTTGAGCGCTATGAGCTTCTTCCAAGCTTGCGATCATCTTGGGGATAAAAAAATGCCCTGCCGCCTTTTCCCAGATGTCTGGCTGGGTGAAAGACTGGGAAAAAAAGTTTGGCGTCTGGAGCTTGGCACGGAGTTAGCCGCGCCCGATCTCCATGAGCTGCTTGCAGACCCAGGGCCCGAAGCATTGGTGTACTGCAAGGTGGCGGCCCATGACATGGGGCTGGTGCACCTGTTGGAGCAGACGGGTTTTCGATTGGTGGACGCAAGCTTGACCCTGGAGCGCTCCAACGACGCAGAGGCGAATGGGTCTGAGGCGGTGCGCTGGGCGGTTGCGGCGGACTGTGGACCGGTCATGGAAACAGCGCGCGCGAACTTTTCTTTTTCGCGCTTCCATCAGGACCCTCTGATTCCCGGCAAGATCGCGGATGACCTCAAGGCCGAGTGGGCCGGCAATTTTTTCCGCGGCCGCCGTGGAGACGCCATGGTGGTGGCTGAGCAGCATGGTCGTGTGGCCGGTTTTTTGCAGCTGCTTCAGAGCTCAAAGGCGCTGGTTATCGATCTGTTGGCGGTCGATCGGCAGGCGCGGGGAAGCGGCTTGGCCGAGGCTATGATCCGCTTTGCCGGGAGCCATTTTCCGCTTTGCGACGTTCTGCGGGTCGGCACCCAGGCGGCCAACATCCCTGCCGCCCGGTTGTACGAAAAACTGGGCTTTCGCTTGCGCCAAGCTCACTATGTGTTCCATCTCCATATTTCTGAAAACCTGACCCCATGTGGGAGAAGATGATGCGCATCGGACCTATTGACACCGACCGCAAGGTCTTTATCATCGCTGAAATCGGCAACAACCATGAGGGCGATGGCTCCGTTGCCGAGGAGATGATCGGGCGGGCCGCCGAATCGGGAGCGGACGCGGTCAAATTTCAGACCATTGTCCCCGAAAGACTGGTCGAACCTGGGCAGACCGAGCGACTCAAGCAATTGCGGCGTTTGTGCCTCGCTCCCGAAGTATTTCCCAAATTAAAGGAAACGGCCGACAAGGCCGGGGTCCTATTCCTGTCAACGCCCTTTGATCTGCACAGTGCAGCCTTTCTCGCGCCGCTGGTGCCGGCCTGGAAAATCGCATCGGCCGACAACGATTTTCTCCCCTTGCTGGATGCCGTGGCGCTAACGGAAAAACCCGTTTTACTCTCCACGGGTCTATCCGACCGATCACAGGTCGTACGCGCCCTTGGATATCTGCTCGGCGCCTGGGCCGCCCGCGGCCACTCAGGACAACTTGCCCTGATGCACTGCGTGTCCAGCTATCCAACCTTGCCCGAACAAGCCAATCTGCTGGCGATCAGAGAACTATCCGGTCTGGGAAAGACTGTGGGTTATTCCGATCACACCCTGGGTATCGAAGCGGCCGTGCTGTCGGTCGCGCTGGGCGCCCGGATCGTGGAGAAGCATTTTACCTTGGACAAGGGATTTTCGGATTTCCGCGACCACCAACTGTCTGCCGATCCGCGAGAGATGACGGAGCTTGTGCGCCGCATCCGGCAGACAGAGCAGATGCTGGGCAGCGGGAAAAAGCAGATCATGCCGTGTGAGCAAAATGTCGCCGCACAGGCGCGCCGGTCTGCGGTTGCCGCGCAAGATCTGCCACAAGGTGCCCTGCTCGACGGCAACCGGATCGAGTGGCTGCGGCCCGGCGGCGGCATTCCACCCTCCCAAGCCAATGCGTTGATCGGCCGCCGACTGCTGCGCCCTCTGCGGCGCGGAGAGCGGATCGACGAAAACCTGCTTGCGTGACAAAGGACACCCATGTGCGGAATCGCCGGCTACATCGGATCGAAGCGGACGGACCAGGAGAAGATGCGGGCCTGTCTTTCGCTTATGCGCCGCCGAGGACCGGACGCATGCGCGGAGTATTCCTTTTCTTTCGGCAGTGACCGCCAAATTTGCCTGCTGCACTCGCGCCTGTCGATCATCGATCTTGACCCGCGCTCCAACCAGCCCTTCCGCAAGCACGGGAAAGCTCTTGTCTTCAACGGAGAAGTGTACAACTACCGCGAAATAGGGCAGCTCCTCACCCAACAAGGCTACGCTTTTGAAACCAGCAGCGACACGGAGGTGCTGCTCAGTGCCCTGGATGCCTGGGGCATTGACGGGCTGGCGCTCTGCGAAGGAATGTGGGCCTTTGCCTGTTTCGATCAGTCCGACGGCTCGTTAATGCTGTGCCGCGATCGCTTCGGAGAAAAACCCCTTTATCTTTTGGAAACGCCCCACGGACTGTACTTCGGCTCTGAGCCCAAATTCATCTTCGCCCTTGCCGGCCGCAAGCCGCGGCCCAACATCCGCCAGTTGCACCGTTTTCTGATCAATGGCTACAAATCCCTGTACAAACAGCCGGAGACCTTTTTCGAAGGCCTGACCGAACTGCCCCCCGGTTGCGTGCTGCGCATGAACCCGGTCGGGAAGGGGCAGGTGCAGCGCTACTGGACGCCGTCGAGCACGCCCGAGAACGCGATGAGCTATGCAGAGGCCGTGGAGGGCGCCCGCGCAGCCCTGATCCGTTCCATGGAAATCCGGCTGCGCGCCGATGTGCCGCTGGCTTTTTGCATGAGCGGGGGCGTCGATTCAAACGCCCTGATCGCAACAGCCCGCCGCCGCTTCGGATACAACGTGCACGGCTTTACCATCGTCAATACCGACAGCCGCTACGAAGAGATGGACCTGGTGCGTTGCGCGGTCGACGAACTGGGCATGCGACATACGGCCGTCCCCCTGCAGCGCGACGGATTTCTGGAGAATTTGAGGACCTTGGTCCGCTGCCACGATGCGCCTGTGTATACCATCACCTATTACGTGCACTGGCTGCTGATGAAGCGCATCAGCGAACTGGGCTACCGCATCTCAGTAAGCGGGACTGCCGCGGACGAACTTTTCACGGGCTATTACGACCATCATGGCTTCTACCTGGCCATGGTTCAGACCGACCCGCAGTGGTATGCCCGCAGCCTTGACCACTGGCATACCCACATCCGGCCCATTGTCCGCAATCCTCTGCTCCAAGACCCGGAAGCTTTCGTGCGCGACCCGCTGGCCCGCGGGCATATCTACCTCGACGTCGATTTATTTGCCGAATGCCTTCATGATCCTTTACGCGAACCGTTTTTCGAAAATCAATTCTGCGACGATCTGCTACGCAACCGCATGCTCAACGAGCTGTTTCACGAAGCGGTACCGGTCATCCTGCACGAAGACGATCTCAACGCCATGTACTTTTCCGTGGAGAACCGTTCTCCGTTTCTGGACCGTTCCATTTTCGAACACTGCTTTCGTATCCCCACCCGTCATCTGATCCAAGAGGGTGCCGCCAAGGCGGTGCTGCGTGACGCCATGCGCGGCATCGTTCCCGACCCCATCCTGGACAACCGACGCAAAGTAGGGTTCAACGCGCCCATCCTGGATCTCCTGGATGTCCATTCCCCAGACGTGGTCCGGCAAATGCTCGAAGACAGCCCCATCTTCGATCATGTCCGGCGCGAGCGCATCCAGTCAATGCTGTCCGGCGGCGCAAAAACTAACAGCCAGAGCAAATTCCTGTTCAATTTTCTGAGCTGCAAGCTGTTTCTGGAGGAGTTCGGCCCATGAACTACTGCATCCGCTGCATCACCCCGGACACACGGCCCAATATCCGGTTGGATCGCGAAGGGGTCTGCAACGCCTGCCGCACCCATGAATCGCGGGCTAAGATCGACTGGTGCCGGCGCGAGCAGGAATTCCGCGACGTGGCGAAGCATGCCCGCCAAAGGAGCACTGGCTACGACTGCATCATCCCGGTCAGCGGCGGCAAGGATTCGACCTGGCAAGTACTCACGTGCCTGGAATATGGGTTAAAGCCGCTGTGCGTCACCTGGCGCACGCCCGGCCGCACCGAATTGGGCGAACGCAATTTGCGCAACCTGGTCTCGCTGGGCGTGGATCACATCGACTACAGCATCGATCCGCAGGTGGAGCGCCGCTTCATGGTCAAAGCCCTGGAGCGCTGCGGCAGCACGGCCATTCCCATGCACCTGGCCTTGTTCGCCATACCCCTGCGCCTGGCCGAGCGTTTCGCAATCCCGCTGGTGGTGTGGGGCGAAAACTCGGCCTTCGAATACGGCGCTGCCGAAGAGGCTCACACCGGCTTCCGCCTGGACGAAGATTGGCTGCGCGTGTACGGCGTGAGCCAGGGCACCACGGCGCGCGACTGGATCGATGCCGATTTGTCCGAGCGCGATCTGACTCCCTATTTCGGACCCCAACCGGGCGCTCTGGCCGGCAAACGCATCATGGCGGTCTTTCTGGGATACTACTTCGCCTGGGACCCGGCTATGACCCGCGCGGCGGCCCTGGCGCACGGGTTCACGCCGCGCGCCCAAGGTCCGGCCACCGGCTATTACGATTATGCCGACATCGACGATGCCTTCATTTCCCTGCATCACTACCTGAAATGGCCCAAGTTCGGCTTCACGCGGCTGTTCGACAATCTTTCCCTTGAAATCCGCCACGGGCGCCTGACCCGCGCCCAGGCCGTGCAGCTCGTGGCCGGCACCGGTGAGCAGACGCCGATAGCCGACATCGCCGCCTTCTGCAAGTTTGCGGGCATTCCCATACAGCGTTTTTGGAATGCGGTCGAACGATTCCGAAATACGGCGATATGGCATAAAAAGAAGGACGGCATTTGGTGGCTACCCGATTTTTTGATTCCCGACTGGCCTTGGAGTGGACCCCATGCAATTTGAGCCCAAGAACCCGCCACGGAGCTTCACCGTGGGCAACAGCGTCCCCATCGAAATGAAAGATTGCGGGGCGCTGGCCCTCGCACCCGACGAGCAGATCACTCTGACCACGCCGGCCGGCGCCCAATTCGATGTGGCGCGCAAGTCGTGGGGTTTCTACGCCACCCCCTCGCTCAACGGCCGGCTGGCCTCGTTCGGACTGCGGGCCGTGCTGATCCGCAATGTGCTGACCGGACGCTATTTCGTACTGCTGGTGGAAAAAGGTCGTGGGGCCGAGTTCGAGGCCTATCTGCGGCAGGAGCATTGCGAAGTGGTGATCTGGCTGGATTCGACCGCAGCGCTCGACCGGTTGCGCTTGGCAGCAGCGGAAGGAGCTCTTTAGCATGGGCATCCATCCGACATTGCATTGCCCCTGCCAGGGACGCTTCCTTACGCCTGCGTTCACTTATGCTGCCGCGCCCGCGGGCGAGACGGCCTTTGATCTGCAGGGCCGCCCGTACCTGCGCCGGTATGACCACTGCACGGTTTGCGGCCATTGGTTCGGCCGCCATGACCTTGACCTGGACGGCTTGTACGCCCGCGATTATGTGGATGCCACCTACGGCGGGTTGGCGGGCATGCGTCAAAAATTTGAAACCATTATGGCCCTGCCGCCGGAAAAATCGGACAACGTCCAGCGCATCGCGCGCGTCCGCGCTTTTGCCCTGCGCCGCGGCATCGACGAATCCGTTTGCCCCCGCCTGCTCGATGTGGGCGCCGGTCTGGGTGTCTTTCCGGCCGCCATGAAAACCAACGGCTGGCGGGTGACCGCGCTTGAAACCGATGCACGTACGGTGCAGCATCTGCGCGCGGTGGTGGGCGTGGAAACCCTGGATCTGCCGCTTGCGCAAATGCAAGAATCAGCGGCCGAGCCTTTCGACCTCATTGCCTTCAACAAAGTGCTGGAACACGTGGCAGACCCTGTCAGCCTGCTGATTGCGGCAAAGGCATTACTTTTGCAACAGGGCTTCATCTATGTGGAAGTGCCGGATGTGGCCGCAGCCGCCGAAGGTCCTGAACGTGAAGAGTTTTTCATAGAGCACCACCATGTATTCAGCCCGGCTTCAGTTGCGCTTCTATCGGCCCGGGCAGGACTCAGTCCGATTTCGATTGCTCGTTTGCGGGAACCGAGTGGCAAATTCACCCTAAACGCTTTTCTTACAGTTTCTTCATCATGACCAAATGGTTCAGACAAATACCCTTTAGCGCCGATCATGGTCACGAATGGAGCGAGCGGTGGGAATACCGGCCGAATGGCATAACCGAGCGCTCTTTCGAGATTCTCGTGAAAGCAGGCAAGCCGCTGGACGTCCTGTCCCTGAAGGGGTGTGATCTTGATGAGGTACGAAATTACGCCGATTTCCTGGAAAAGACGGCCAAAAAGATTTACGGCAGCAGTTTAGATGCCCCGCAGCTGCGTGGTTGCCCTATCTGCGGTGGAAATCTCGATAACGCGGCGATCGAATTGACCGTTTTCGCTGTATCCTACATGCGTTGCAGCCTTTGTGGTCATGTATGCATTCCCGCACATCCTGCACAGGAGGTTTTGGACGACCTTTTTACAGCGTCGGAATCTCACTCGTACGTTTATATTGACCGTCGTACGTTGGAAACGCGCATGACGCAAATCGTACTGCCCAAGCTCGAATGGTGTAGAGAAATCTTTCGGCGCCGGAGTGGGCATATGCCTGAGTCGATCGTCGATGTCGGGGCCGGAGGAGGCCACTTTCTTGCCGGGGCGCTGCGCTGCGGATTGAAAATAGAAGGATTCGAGTTCTCCGGAACCTCGCGCAGCTTCGCTCGGGAGGCGTTTGGAGTACATTTGCGCGAGGATGATTTCCTGACGGCTTCGTGCGGTCCGGCCGACATGGTTACTTATTGGGGGTTGCTCGAATACGTATTGCGACCGCGGGATTTCATTGCCGCAGCCAGACGAAGGCTGACACCGAAAGGTATGCTGGTGATCGAAGTGCCCCGTGTCGATTCCCTTGGCACGCTGGTTCAGGCAATGGATTGTGCTGTGGTGGCCCGGCATATGGACCCGACCACCCATGTCAACGGATTCACCGATGAGTCAATTTGTACGATGCTGGTCGAGGAAGGATTCGCGCCGGTGGCTGCATGGTATTTTGGCATGGACGCTTACGAAGTCTGCGTCCAGATCGCTCTTCGGGGTGGCGATGTTGGTCTGTTTGCCACGCTCGCAGATTTCATCCCTGTGGTCCAGCGGGCACTCGACCGCGGAAGGCAGTGTGATGACATCATTATTGCCGCCGTGCCCATGGAGAACTCATGAAGCCTATATTTATCCTCGGCGTGGCCCGATCCGGCACCAACCTCCTGGCCCGGGTGCTGAACCGTAACCCGTCGGTGACTGTCGCATTGGATCCCTTCCAACCGCTGTTCCGCTCGTTAAGAAACGCATTGGTCGCCTTCCATGCTCCCGAGCGAATTCGCCGGTGGTTTTCGCCGACCACACCGTTCCAGGACTTCTATTTTCATCCCGATGGTCCAATCCTGTTGGACATCATGCTATCAGGGGAAGCAGGCTTTCCCCTCGGCAATGAAGAGTTATCCATTCTGCAACCCAAAATAGCTGAACGTGCTGCCTTAGAGTCTCCTGAGCTGGCCCGCCGCTTGCGCACCTTGGAGGGAGAGGATTATGCCCAATTGCTGTGGAACGGGTTTAACATCATTGCAGGAATGTCCCCCCGGACGATGTGGGCAGGATGCAAGGAGGTCTGGATTGTCGATTTTCTGCCTCTACTCGCCCGTGCTTTTCCGCAAGCAAGATTTTATTTCATCGAACGCGATCCACGTGCTATCGTAGCGTCTCTTCTGGCACTGTCGCGAAAAGACCCGACTCAGGCCGCCCATGTACCCTCCTATTTACGCCATTGGCGAAAGAACATTGCACTCACCCGCCGGTTCCAAGCCGATCCTGTGCTTTGTAAAAGATTCACCCTGGTTTCCTATGAGCAGTTCGTGGCGGAGCCCAGCAGCGTGGCCATGCGGATTTGCGACGAACTCGGCATCGAATTCTCGCCGGCTATGCTGGAGTTGACGGCAGACGGTTGGCGCGGCAACAGCAGTTTCAATCATGAGGGACGCGATATCTATACCCACACGGTTAACCGGTGGCGTGAGATTTTGCCGGAACAGGTAGTACAAGCGGCAGATTTTCTTTGCGGCCCGGAAATGATGCTGACGAACTATCAACCCGCTGCCGAACCAAGCCCGGAAAAGGCTCTGTCCTTTATAATGGAAGCCAATAAGAACCCCGGCTCCTGGCGCAGCGACAACGCTGATCTGTCGGTCGATTTCGGAGGTGAACTGATTCGGCATTTCTTTTTACAGTCAAACGAGATTCACGACGAGCAATTGATTAGAAGATGCTTTCTCTTTTGCGACACGCTACAAAAAATACGTCGAGCCGGAAGGTAAATTAACTCACTAGCAAGGAATCAAAATGGAAAATTTTTCTTACCAGCACTATGTTTCCGATACTTCATTCCTCGACGCCTATAACACCTATCAGGCAAAATACGCACAACAGATGCGTGAAAGCGACAGAATCATCCTCGAACTGGTGCGCGAGATTCAGATGAAACACGACTTCAACACCGGATCAATGAAGCTTCTCGATATCGGCTGTTCCACCGGGAATCTGCTTTTGTATATCAAGCGCCGTTTCCCTCAGCTTATCCTCACAGGAGGGGATCTTTCCGAGTCTTCGCTGAAAGTCTGCCGCACCAATCAAGAATTAAAGGAAGTTGAATTCGAAGTCATGGATCTTCTCAACCTGCCCTCAGGCGCAGGTTATAACATCATAACGATTAACGCAGTACTCTATATGATGGACGACACGCAGTTTGAGAGTGCGATGCGGAGCGTTGCCGGGGCATTAAAGCCGGGCGGGACAATGATCGCATTTGATTTCTTTCACCCATATCCTCAGGATTTGCACATAAACGAGATATCAAGCAGTCATCCATACGGCCTTCGACTCCGCTTCCGTCCCATCGACATGGTTCGAAAGGTACTGGCCCAGACAGGTTTAAAGAACTCTGTCTTTCGACCCTTCACACTCCCCTTCGATCTGGCAGTTTCCGGAGCACCCGAAGATTTGATAACCTATACGGTCCCGACACTGGAGGGCAAAAACCTGCCTTTCAGGGGCACTCTGTTTCAGCCCTGGTGCCACATGACTGCCGTGCGTGTGTGATAACTATATGGAGCCGGAAGTGGGGTATTTGAAGGCTGTATCGCCAATGAGTCGTTTGTTGAAAAAAATTGAGACATGATGCAACAGTTGGTCCACGACCTTTGTTCCTTTGCCGCCAATGTCGTCGCCGATGACAATGCCGGCTTGTTCGCCCGCATCCACCGGGAACTGCCGCTGGAAATTTTCCACTTCTCTTCCGGAGAGACCTACAACGGCTGGCAGGTGCCGCAGAACTGGCGCGTGCGACGTGCCAAGGTCTACAAGGAAGGCGTGGAAGTCTTCGACGGCGAGTCACACACCCTGGGAGTTGGGCGCTATTCCAAATCTTTCACAGGTGATTTGGAATGGGAAGGTCTGCGGCCCCATCTGGTCACCAACCCGGATCTGCCCGAAGCCTATTTGTTCCACTGCATGTGGCAGTATCGCCCCTGGGATGCCGACTGGGTCCTGTGCATGCCATACATCGTCTATCGCGACCTCGGTCCCGGTCATTATCGGGTAGAACTGCAGACCGAATACAAGCCGGGCCAAATGCTGGTGGCCCATCACCACAAAGCCGGCCGCAGCGACAAGACCATTGTCTTCAATTCCCATACCTGCCACCCGCACATGGCCAATGACGGCTTTGCAGGGACCGCGGTGCTGATCCGCCTGTTCCAATGGCTGGCAGAGCAGGACACCTATTATTCCTATCGCCTGGTCCTGGGGCCCGAGCATCTGGGCAGCGTCTTTTACCTGCGCGACCTGCCGCGCGGGGAAGTGGACCGCATGGTCTGCGGCGTGTTCGCAGAGATGCCGGGGACCAACGGCGCGCTCAAGGCGACCGCCACGTTTGCGGGCGGCCACATGATCGATCAGGCGTTTGCCAATGCCTTGCAGCATCACAGCCGCGCCCATGTGCAGGTCCCCTGGCGCAAAGGCGCCGGCAATGACGAAACCGTCTGGGAAGCCCCGGGTTACGAGGTGCCCTTTGTGGAGATAACCCGTTGTGAAGATCAGTGGGCGCCCTACCGTGAATACCACACGAGCCTGGATACGCCCGAGCTGATGATCCCGGCCCGGATGGAAGAGATGCTGGCGGTCCTCAAACAAGTCGTGCACAGCCTGGAAGACAATGTCACTGTCGAGCGCCGGTTCGACGGCCTGATCTGCCTGTCGAACCCGCAATTCGATTTGTACATGGAGCGTCCCGATCCGGCGGTGAACAAGGAACTCGAAGCCGATGCCGAGAAATGGGGCCATCTGCTCGACTGCCTCTTCCGCTACATGGATGGGAGTATGACGGTACTGGACATCGCCCGGCGCCATGACCTGCCCTTTGACCGGCTGAGGCGGTATCTGGGCCGCTTCGAGGAAAAAGGGTTGGTGAGCCTGCACCGCGCCGCAATTCAACGCACGGCACCTCAAAGGATGCGGCCATGATCACCATCATAGACAGCGGCATCGCCAATATCGGATCTGTGCGCCGGGCCATTGAGCGCATCGGGGAACCGACCGCGGTGGCCAAAGCGCCCGGAGTCATCGAATCGGCCTCGGCCTTGATTCTCCCCGGGGTGGGATCATTTGCCGACGGCATGGAAAGCTTGCGGCGGTTGAATTTGATAGAACCCATCCGCAGGGCGGCCGGTGCCGGGGTTCCCATTCTGGGCATCTGCCTGGGCATGCAGCTGCTGGCCGAATCCGGTCAGGAGTTCGGCCAGCATGAGGGGTTGGGTTTGGTCCCGGGATGTGTGGTCCGCCTCCAACCGCTCCTGGCCGGTGAACGGGTTCCCAACATCGGCTGGTGCGATGTTTCGCTCGTTCGAAAGTCCCGCTTATTTTGCGGTATTGATGACGACACGGCCTTTTATTTCATGCACAGCTATCATCTCCAATGCGCTGATCCGTCTCAAACCGTGGGAACCATCGCTTTCGGCGCCGGCACCGCATGTGCGGCGGTGGAGGCCGGCAACCTGTTCGGAGTTCAATTTCACCCTGAAAAGAGCCAGGACTTCGGTTTACAGATTTTGCATAATTTCATTCTTCAGGCGAAACGCCAAGGAGGGCTGACGCATGCTTCAGTTCGACTGTAAAACACATTGGCAGCGCGTTGCTGCCTCCTACCGGGATACAATGCACACCCCGTACAATAAAAATCGGCTGGAGATGGTGGATGCCCTGCTGGAAAAATCCGATCTCTCCGGATCGGTCTTGGATTTCGGCTGCGGCGACGGCGTCATGAGCGAAAGTGTCCTTTCGGCCGGTGGTTCTGTTCACGCAGTAGACCTGGAGCCGAGCATGGTGGAAAGCACCCAATGCCTGCTCGAGCAGTGGGCTGAGCGCCATCCTGGTGCGAACTATTCGGTCCAGAGGGGCGGAGTCGAGGGGTTGTCCAGCTTAACCGAAGGTTCTTTTGACACCATACTGGCCATCAATGTGCTGGCTTACATGAATGGTGGTGAAGAACGGCAATTCTACACCCAATCCAAGCGCCTGCTGCGTTCCGGCGGTGTACTTCTGGTGACGCACAGCAATGAGTTGTTCGATCTGTATACGTTGAACAAATACACGCAGCTTTTTTTTAAGCACCACTTTTCAACGCATGCCGCCATGGACGAGGTCGGTTCCCTGCTTGTTCATCCGGACGAACCGGATCGCCGCATTTTTCCGGTTCGGGAAAATCCGCTGAACTACAGGTATAAACTGGGGTCATACGGTTTCATGGAAGAGCGGCAGGAGTTTTCGATCTTTCATAAGCTGCCGCCATTGTTGATGGAGGGATTTGACCCGGATGATCTTCAATCACGTGATTACCCGGATACGATCCATTGGCCTGCATCGGAAAGATGGAAGCTGATGTTCATGTGCAGCATTTTTGGTTCGCGGGCGATCAGCCTTCCACAAAGATAACGGGATATTTCAATGCATGAACCCCATTGTGCGGTTCCGGCGAAGTCCGAGGCAGCTCGTCCGAGATTGATACCGGTCCTGCTGCTCAAGCACGGCCTGATCGTTCGCAGCCAGTGTTTCGCGGTGCACCAGGTGATCGGCAACCCCATGAGCACGGTGCAGCGCTTTTCGGATTGGAATGTGGACGAGCTGATCGTACTGGACATCAGCCGCGGCGGACAGAGCCACGATTTGCGGCGTGATGATTTGCAGCAGCAGTATGCGGGCACCACCGCGCTGGACGTGCTGGCCGAGATCGCCAAGGTGTGTTTCATGCCCCTGAGCTTCGGCGGGCGCATCCGCACCATCGAAGATATCGAAAAACGGCTGGCCGCGGGAGCGGACAAGGTTACCCTGAACACGGCGGCGCTCGAAAATCCCGCGTTTCTTGAGGAGGCTGCGCGCCGCTTCGGCACCCAGTGCATCGTGGCTTCGATTGATGCGCGCCGAACCGGTCCGTCGTGGGAAGTATTTGCCGAGGGCGGGCGACAGGCAACCGGCCGTACTGCTTCCGAGTGGGCCAGGGAGGCCGAAGCCAGGGGCGCAGGCGAAATTTTTCTCAATTCAATCGACCGCGATGGCTCCGGCCATGGGTACGATCTGGACCTGATCCGCTCGGTCTCCGGCGTCGTGGCCATACCTGTGGTGGCCTGCGGAGGCGTGGGCCGCTACGCGCATTTTCCCTCCGCTGTTTGCGAGGCGGGGGCTGCCGCGGCAGCCGCGGCCAACATCTTTCATTTTTTCGAACTGAGCTATCCCCACGCCAAACAGGCCTGTTTGGCAGCCGGCATCCCCATGCGCCCCGTAGGCCTGGGCTCCCGCTTTCTGCACCGCGAACCCGACTACGACCGCACCCGCGAAGACGCCCGCATCGCCGCACGCCTGCGCCGGGCAGGAATGCAAACCGATGCGCGGGCAAAGGCTACCAGTAACCGCAGTCAGCCGATCACCTGGTGCAGCGCCTGCGTGTACCCCTCCATTTCAGCCGCACCTATGGAATTCGACGAAAACAAGGTTTGCAGCGGCTGCCGCATGGCCAAGGTCAAAACCTCCATTTCAGCCGGCGAGTGGACCCGTCGCCGGCAACTGCTGCGCGATCTGGTGGAGAAGTATCGCTGCAGGGACGGCACCCGGCACGACGTGGTGGTGGCGGTGTCGGGCGGCAAGGACTCCTATTTCCAGGTGCATGTGCTCAAGGAGGAGCTCGGTCTCAACCCGCTGCTGGTGACCTACGACGGCAACAACTGGACCGATGCGGGTTTTCGCAACCTGATCCGCATGCGTGAGGTATTTGGCGTCGATCACATCATCGTGCGGCCGTCCGTGGCGACCCTCAAGAAGCTCAACCGCCTTGCTTTTGTGATCATGGGCGATATGAACTGGCACGCCCACGTGGGCATCATGACGGCGCCCATGAAAGTCGCCGCGCAGCACGGCATCCCCCTGGTGTTCTACGGCGAGCATGGCTATCTGGATCTGTGCGGCCAATTTTCAATGGACGATTTTCCCGAGGTCACCTACCGCGACCGGCTGGAGCATTTTGCACGCGGCTACGAATGGACCTATTTCGTCGATCGCGAAGGTCTGACAAAAAGCGATCTGGCCATCTGGCAATATCCCGGTGATGAACAGATCCTGCAACTCGATCTGCGCGGCATTTTCCTGGGCAATTATGTCTACTGGGAAGCCAACGAACATATCCGGCTGGTGACCGAACGCTACGGCTTTGAAGTGTCATCGGAATCATTCGACCGCACCTACCGCACCATGTCCAACCTGGACGACATGCACGAAAACGGCGCCCATGACTACCTCAAGTATATCAAATTCGGTTACGGCCGCGCCACGGACCACGCCTGCAAGGACATCCGCGCGGGATTGATGAGCCGCGAAAGGGCCGTCGAACTGGTCAACCGTTACGACCCGGTCAAACCGCGCGATCTGCAGCGCTGGCTGAACTATGTGGGCATGGCCGAAGAGGAATTTGACCGCATCGCCGATACCTTCCGCGACCCCCGGGTGTGGCGCCGCGAAAAAAACACATGGGTGAGGGACGGGCTGTGAAAAGTATGACCGAAAACGGCGTGGCGCAGCCGCTGAGAGAAAAAGAGCTCTGCCCGGAAGAACTGCTGGACGGACAGGAGGCCGCCTTTGCGCGCGATATCGAGCGCCTGCAAGCCCGGCGCGGTGAATTCGTCGATGTCCCCTGCCCCGCTTGCAGTGCAAAGACCGCCCCGACCGTGTTCGAAAAGTATTCTTTCTCTTATCGCGGCTGCCCCGAATGCCGCACGCTCTTCATGAGCCCGCGGCCGAGTCCGCAGATCATGGCCGCCTACTATGCCGATTCGGAGAATTACCGCTATTGGGCCGAACACATCTTCCCGGCCTCCGAAGAGGCCCGCCGCGAGAAAATCCATCGCCCCTGGCTCGATCGCGTCATTTCATATTGCGAACGATATGCCATCCCCGCAGGCGCCCTGCTCGAAGTGGGTCCCGGATTCGGCACTTTCGCGGCTTTGGCCAACGCGTCCGGCCGGTTCAGCCGCGTGCTGGCCGTAGAACCCACACCGCAAATGGCCGCCGCCTGCCGCGCCCGCGGGATCGAAGTGTTCGAGCGCCGGATCGAGGAGATCGAGACCAAATTCGAGACTGTTTCAGTGGCCGTGGCCTTCGAAGTCATCGAGCACCTGTTCGAGCCCGGCGCATTCCTGAAAAGCATGGCCGCGCGGCTGGCCCGCGGAGGCCTGCTTATCCTCTCCTGCCCCAACGGGCTGGGCTTCGACATCGCCATGCTGGGCGCACAATCATTGGCTGTTGACGCCGAACATGTCAATCTGTTCAATCCGGATGCATTGACGCGTTTGGTCGAGTCCTGCGGCTTCGAGGTGCTGGAAGTCTGCACGCCCGGACGCCTGGATGCCGAATTCGTGCGCGAGGCCGTTCTGGCCGGGCTCTTTTCTCTGGACGGCAATCCATTCTTGCAGCGGGTGCTGATCGATGAATGGGACCGCCTGGGTATCAATTTTCAGGCCTTTTTGGCCGCCAACAGCCTCTCTTCGCATATGTGGCTCGCGGCTCGTAAACGGGGGTGTGATGGATTCCGAGCGGAGTAAAATCGAAGCAGCGGTGCGGGCCTGTTATGCCTCTTGGAGTGACTCCTACCATAGGGATTATTACGGGCCGGATGCGCCCTATCCGCCGGTGCACCGCGATCTGCTGCGCCGCCTGCTGCTCGATTGCGGGGTCAAAAGCCTGCTCGATGCCGGCTGCGGCAGCGCATCCTTTCTGCGGGAGATGTCCGACACCGGCCTCGATTTGTATGGTTTCGATATCACCCCTGAAATGGTCGCCGAAGGACGGCGCGTCTTCGCCGGTCTCGGTCAGGCGCCGCAGCACTTGTGGGAGGGCAGCGTGCTCGATCCGGCCGCTTTTGCCGATCCGGCCGGCATCATGACCGGCCGCTTCGACGCCGCGGTCTGTGCAGGGGTGTTTCCGCATATTCCAGAGACGGATGATGCCCTGGTCATACGCCATCTTCACGCTGCCGTACGTCCCGGCGGACTGGTATTGGTGGAGGCCCGCAATGCTTTGTTCGCCCTCTTCACCCTGAACCGCTATACGGCCGTTTTTTTTTCAGAGCAGCTCATCCGGCCGCAGGCGCTGTCGGCGACCGCCTCCGAAACGGAGCGCGCCGCCTTGGAGCACGCCCTTTCGCGCCTGCGGGAGCGCTTCCGCATGGACCTGCCGCAGCTGCGCCGCGGAAAGCAAAACGAACCCGGCTATGACGAAGTGCTCTCGCGCACGCACAATCCCTTCATCATGCGCTCTCTCTTCGAAGAAAACGGATTCTCCGATGTGCGCGTGCTGTTCTACCATTATCACTGCCTGCCGCCCATGCTGGAGAACGAATTTCCGGATCTCTTTCGCCGCAGCAGTTTGGCCATGGAGGACCCGAACGACTGGCGCGGGCACTTCATGGCCTCGGCGTTCATCGTGGCGGGGGTGCGGACATGATCCGCGCGGACGGATGGAAAGAACATGCCGTGTGGGAGCACAGCGCAGCGCTGCGCGAGCTCTATACCCGGCGCTGCCTGCGGCAGGTAGAAGAGATGACCTGCCACGCCCAGGCGGCCGAGCTGCTCGCGCCGCGGGTCCGGCCGGGCGACACGCTCCTGGATGCCGGCTGCGGCAGCGGCTGCTTCTTTCACTCACTGCGGCTGCGCCATATCCCGGTGGAATATTGGGGCATGGATGCTTCCGATACGCTGCTCGATATCGGCCGGCAATGCCTGCCAAGTTATGGGCTCGCGGCGAAGCGCCTGCTGCAGCTGCGCCTGGAGGATCTGTCCGGGGAGGCGGATCATATCGTCTGTCTGAATGTATTGACCAATATCGATAATTATCACCGGCCGCTGGAACGCATGTTGCAGTGCTCACGCAAGACCGTGATCCTGCGCGAATCGCTGGCCGACACTGCAGAATATCGCTATGTCGTGGATGAATATCTCGACCCGGGCTGTCGCCTGCGCGTGCACGTGAACACCTATGCGCGGGAGGAATTCATCGGCTTTATCGAAGCGATGGGGTTCAAAGCCCAGGTCGTGACGGACCGCCGCAGCGGCGGGCATCCGGAAATGGTGATCGGATATCCTCATCATTGGACGTTTGTGCTGGCCCGGCGGGTGGGATGAAATGCGTTCTTCGAAACTGTTCGATTGCGTTTACGATTACGATCACGAATACGATAAGGTTCAAGGTTTTTCTCTCGTTCCCCCGCTCCAGGAGTGACAATGAGAATGAATATTTTCTGTGAATCAAGGATAGGATAAGGTCGAAATGTCTCGCATCGCCGGAATATACGCAACCGACTGCAACCACCGGGTGCTTTTGGATCAAATGCTGGCTGGCCTCGGCCCACGCAGCGGGCCGGAAAGCCGGCATTCGCTGCTCGGCCATGCGGCGCTGGGGTACGCCGGAAAATTCCCGGCCATGGCCGGCCTCGGATCTTTTTTGGCCGTCTTCGATGGCACTATCTCCAATGCAGACGAGTTGCCGCAGTCATCAAACGACGCCGGGCGTTTTCTGCTCCTGTTTGAACGGCACGGTTTCGAGGGCGCGCTGATGCGCCTGTGCGGCGACTTTGCCGTCGCGCTGTACGACGCCCGCGAAGACACCCTGTGGCTGGGACGCGATCGGGCCGGCATCCGCCCATGCTACTACGCATCTTTCGAGGCCGGCATCGCTTTCGCCTCCCAGCCGCAAGCGCTGCTGCGCCTGCCGGGCGTCTCCCGCCAAATCAACCATAAATTCGCCGCCCTGTTCGCCGGGTCGCATTACCGCACCTTCGATCATGATCCCACGCGTTCTCCCTATGAGGCCGTCCACCAACTGCCGGCCGCTCACCTGGCGCGCATCCATAATGGCCGGTTCGAGGTGCGACGCTGGTGGGAACTGGTCGAAGCGCCAGATTTTACGCAAACCGGAGAGGAACTGGCCGAACGCTACCGGGAGCTTTTCTTCAAAGTGGTTGCGGAGCGTTTGCGTTACGCACGGCGGCCAGCTTTCACCCTCTCCGGCGGCATGGACTCCTCTTCAGTACTGGCCACGGCAGTGCGCCTGTCAGGCGCCAAACAGCAGGCCTTTTCCTCGGTTTACGAAGATCCAACCTTCGATGAAACCGCTGAGATCGCCACTATACTAGATGCCGCTGTTGAGCGGTGGCATCCGGTACCCATCGGGCAGGTGGATCTCTTTGCCATCGTGCGCGATATGGTGGCTGCACACGGCGAACCGGTGGCCACGGCCACCTGGCTGTCGCACTGGCTGCTCTGCCGCCAAGTGGCTGACGCCGGCTTCGAAACCCTGTTCGGCGGCCTGGGCGGAGATGAACTCAATGCGGGCGAGTACGAATACTTCTTTTTTCATTTTGCCGATCTGCGCGCGGCCGGCCGGCAAGCGGAATTGGACCATGAGATCGCAGCCTGGGCGCACCACCACGATCATCCGGTCTGGCGGAAGAACCGGCAGGTGGCCGAAGAAGCCCTGTCCCGCCTGGTGGATGCGGACCGGCCTGGGCAGTGCCTGGCCGATCGCCGCCGCATCGAACGTTATGCCCACGTGCTGCGGCCCGACTGCTTCGATCCGCTGCAATTCGTTCCGGTCTTGGACGGACCGTTCAGCTCCTATCTCAAGAACCGCACCTGGCAGGATATCTTCCGCGAAACCGCGCCATGCTGCCTGCGCGCCGAAGACCGGCATGCCGATGCCTTCAGCCTGATCAACGTCAACCCATTCTACGACCACCGCCTGATGGAATTCATGTTCCGCATCCCCGGCACGCTGAAAATCCGCGATGGCGTAACCAAAATTTTGTTGCGCCGGGCTATGCAGGGCGTGCTGCCCGAGGCCACCCGGTTGCGGGTCAAGAAGACCGGCTGGAACGCTCCGGCCCACATCTGGTTCACCGGTCGGCAGGCGGATGACGTGCGCGATCTGGTCAATTCTTCTGATTTCAAAGCAACGGAATACTACGATCGCAAAGAAGTCCTTCGTTTGCTTGATGAACATTGCGCTATTGTGGAATCCAAACGATCGATCGAGAACCACATGATGTTCTTCTGGCAGCTGCTAAGCCTCGAAATCTGGTTGGATTCGGTGCAAGACTTTTAACGATAGGCTAAAATATGCCAGTTAAAAAAGTGCTTTTATTTGCGCCATTCGGTGCATGGATAGTACATCATCAACTCGATGCAGTCGTCGGCGCATCGCTGCGCTTGAGAGGGTGCCAAGTTCAGGCCCTCTGCTGCGATGGACTTTTCAGGCAATGTTATATAGCCGGTAATCCGTTCAACCAGGCCGCTTGCGTCGATTGTGCGGCCAAGTCCAGGCTTTTGTTCCAAAAATTTGCAATTCCAATGCTCCAGATCAGTTCTTATCTCACGGATAATGACCGGCATAGATGTGAGTCATGGTCTGAAACGATCTCCCCTGATCAGTTCGAAACAGCCCAATTTGAAGGTTCTCCCATAGGCCGGTGGGTTGCGCTCGGGATGGTCGCCCATTACAAGAGATCCGACTATAATATGTCGGATCGCGATGTACAAAAAATGCTCCGATCACTACTGTTCAATGGCGCCCTGCTTAAAACCGCCTTCCTGAAATGCATCGATGCGTTTCAACCTGAACACATCATCAATTACAGCGGCGATCACATATACTATCGGATTGCGTTCGAGCTCTCCCGGCAACGCGGAATTGATGTGTTGACGCATGAACGCGGTCAACTCACGGGTACTTATTCATTACTGAACAATGTCACCAACAGTTCGGCATGGTCGGATGGGATTCAAGAATGGGAAGACTGGCGAAACGCACCGCTGAGCCGAAAACAGTTTTCTGAAGTGCAGTCCTATATTTCCGGAATGGAACAGGGCAATTGCAATAATTTCGTGAAACTCTATCACTGCCAGGCAAATTATGAATCACTTAAAAAAGAACTCCGCATACCTTATTCTGCCAAGGTCATTGCGCTATTCACATCCAATGAATGGGAACTCGGTTCTTTCAAGGCAATCGCCGGTAAGCGACTCATCTTCGAAGATCAAATTGAATGGATGCGCCAAACTGCCCAAATCTGCGCAAAAAACAATTGGTATCTGGTCATACGCCACCATCCCATCATCGCCGGAACAGCCGAGTATCCCAGGGATACGGATTTTTTACAGAAGATCTTAAAGCTCGACAGTGAATTCGGGTCTCATGTGCGGATGATCATGCCTGCTGATAGGATCACATCCTATGCACTGGTCTGGAACGCCGATGCCGCGGTGACGATCTATTCAACGGTTGGAATGGAATCATTTATCCGTGGGGTCGGTGCCGTACACCTATCTGATACCATTTACAAGCCGATGGGCCTGGATGTTGTGGTCAGGCTCGAGGATTACGAGCCGGCGATTCGCGCGGCCATTGAACGAACGAAGCAATTTACCATCGAACAGCTACGCAAGGCATATCGCTTCGCGCACTTCAGATTCTTTATTGCATACAGTCACATGTTCCAATCATTCGGCATCAAGGACATCTATTATCCCGACCTGCGCATTAGACACTTGGATGAACTTGCCCAGGGCAATGATCCGGTTCTCGATCGTGTCTGTGCGCATATCGTGGGCGGCTCCCCACTGTATCCACTGCCGGACCCGGTTGCCGAGCAGGATAACCGTCTGGTCGAGGAGAGTGATTGTTTACGAACCGAAATGGAAACAATTAAACGGCGCAAAGCCGGAATTGAGAAATATCTCTCTGAAAAGGCCGATTTTCCCGATCCCCGTGTGACCATCATCCGTATCCGACAGAATGGTATTCGAAACACGGGCAGCGAATTCCTGACTCGAAGCATTTCAAGATCGTGGCACAAGAATTTTGAATATATCCAGACGCCTCTGACGTCTTCAACCGATGTGCAATGGTTCATGGCATCGCTTCGTGACATGATCGCCAGGTCCGGCTCCGACTTTTTCTATATTGCTTCTGACAACGTCCAGATTCACGGGTCGTTCATTTCCACCTGCGTGGATTATTTAAGTGCACCGCAGAATGCTGATAAAGGTGTTGTTGGATGTGGGAGTTATATATGCGGGACGGGTGGAGAATTGCGCGACGAGGTGCTCACGGCTCAAAAACCGTCAAGGTCATTTGATGCAATCACACAAGCTTCTTCCTCATTTCAAAACCCGGCCACACTGCTCTCGTTATTCTTTTTCCGGAAGAAATTCATCATTGAAATTTTGAGCAGATCACTTCACCAAACGGGCGATATGAGCTTGGCAGAATTATCCTGTCTGTTGTTTGATTCCATCTCTGAACAGCCGTCGCGTCTACATGAAGTCCATATTCCCATGCTCACAGTGCATGAAAACCCGACCGCAACGCAGATACTCAAGCATGCACTCGCCGGTATCCGCAACGGAGACACCCAGAAGTCACTCGAAATGCTCGATCAGCTCAGAATTACAGAAGCGTTAACACCGGAACTTCAATACGCCAGGGCTGTTTCAAAAAGCCAGCTCGGCCGGTTTTTGGAAACCCGTCTCGCCATAGAATCCATTTTATCCACATTTCAAGTATCCGATGCGATTTGGAGGTTTTACGATACGATTCTTTTGGAGCTTTTACAGGCGCCAAATGGGTATGACACCATAGCACAGGCGGTCGATAGTATCGACGGGTACCTCGTACCTGGCCAGGAACAATATTTGTTCAATAAAGTCCGATCGCTTTCCAATGACGCGGCCATTTTGGAAATCGGCGGTTATTTCGGCAAATCAACCGCGGCGATGGCGTTTGCCTGTGCCGGTACCAAGCGCCACATCGTTTCAATCGACACCTTTTGTGGAAATGACGGGCCAATGGGGCGTTCTGAAGATTTTCAAGATGTATGGTATGCCAATCTTAAGCGATTCGATTTGGAGCGTTATGTAACACCTCTAAAGGGTTTATCCCATCAAGTGCTTTCGACCTTGGAGAATGGACCGCAATTTGATTTTGCATTCATCGATGGATCACATGAATATGCCGACATTCTGAAAGATTTGGAATTGATATACCCTCTCGTGAAAGATGGCGGATGGATCGCCTTGCATGATGTGGAGGCGGGATGGCCCGGACCCTGGCGCGTTTGGCGCCAGACTGCCAGGCGGCTTCTGACCGATCATGACTATCAATCTACACTTGCGTGCGGCCGCAAGGAGAAACACAAGTCTTTCAAAACTTACGATGAAATGAGATACAGTTACGCCGTCGATTGGGCGGATTATCTTGGGTCGTGCTCTCCTAAGCTGGCTGCATTGACCAATGCAATGCGCGCAACAGCAACCCTGTTGGCCAAATCGCCGATAATACCCCAACACCTCGAACCTGAACTCAAACACGCGAGTTCAATCTTGGCTTATATGCCTGAACAACTCAAACAGATCATGCGGATCATGTTGACCAAAGAGGCTGGAACGGATTGGCTTCTGCACTATTGGAACGGGCTGACTCTGCACCAAGAGGGCAATGTGGAAGCAGCGGCCCGGGAGTTTCAAGAAGCACATAAACGATACAGTCCTGTTGATGGCTTATGCTGAAATTTCTGCAACTTCACACATTTTATCATCAGTATATTGCCGAGCTCTACCGCTCAAATCCCGGCCTCGTGTTTGAGAGTTTCAACGATCAAACAGCGGCGGCGCTGAAGGACGGCTACGGGGCGGTCCACATGTTCACTCCGTATTTAAACGCCATGGGATATAGGGCTCAGGTGATATTTGGTAATTGTATTTATTCGCAGGCCAAATGGCTGGAAGAACACCATGCCGCACTATCAAATAATAGAAACTGGCTCCATGACATTGTGCGAATGCAGATCGAAACGTTCCAGCCGGATATCCTATATGCCAGCGATTCAGTCACCTTTGATAGTCGTTTTTTTGATTCGGTTGCCTTCAGACCCAAATTGATCATGGGATGGCGTGGAGCGACTGTACCTTCACAGACCGATTGGTCATCTTTTGATCTGATATTATCGCATCTCACGGTTTTTAGAGAGAGGGCTCTGTTGCTGGGTGCAAAAGCGTCCGAGTTTTTTACGCCCGGCTTCCCGGTTGGATTTGCAGGAAACGTTCAGGATGAACCGCAACGTTATGACGTTGTCTTTACAGGTCAGTACTCAAATGAGCACAGAGAACGCAACGCTTTGCTCCTGGCACTGGCTACTGAAGCGGAAAAGAACCATGGCTTCTCCTTGGGTCTTTTTCTTTACGCACCCGAAGAAACGCTACCGCCTCTCCTACAGAAATATAACCAAGGTGCAAGATGGGGTCTAGACATGTATCGGGCTTTGCGCGCAGGGAAAATCGTGATCAATGCCGAGGCTGATTTCGCGGGCGGTGAAGGCGGCAACATGCGACTTTTTGAAGCGACCGGTGTCGGATCGTTCCTCTTGACCCAGCATCAGCATAATATTGATAGCTACTTCAAGCCGGGGGTGGAAATCGAAACTTTCCGGGACGAAAACGAGATGATCGCAAAAATTCATTACTATCTCATGCATGAAGAGGAAAGAAAAGCAATCAACCTCCGGGGTCATGATCGATGTAAGAAGGAATACGCTATCGAAAAACGCGTGCAGGAATTGGATGCTCTTGTTAAAGGAATGCTCGAAAAGAAAAACAACTATGCAGGCGGTGCAAAACATGCGCGAGCCGGTTCAATTGATGCATCCGGAAGCGCTGCGGGGCAAACTCATTCTGATCTCCCGCATTTAATTAAAGGCGACAAGACGGCTGTTCGAGCCATCCTGCGCAGTCCATTGACAGGATCTTCTGATTTGCGCCTGATCAGGACAATCCGAACGAATGAAATCATCAGTCGCTATCGGCTGCAATTCAATATCGATGTATCTAAATATATTAGCTGTCCCGAAATCAGCCTTTATGAATGCAGCTCGACCGGCTACCGCTTTTTTTACCCCTTTGGGATGGAGGGAGATTCGTGCTTTTATCAACAACTCGAAAAACAGCCATGGTACTATGCAGACTGGAAATGGGAACATGAATCGGCCTGCCGGTATCTTCAGCCCGGTCACAAGGTTCTTGAAATTGGATGTGCGAAAGGGGCTTTCCTTGAAGAAATAAGAAGCCGCAGCGCACATGGCACCGGCCTTGAACTCAACCAGCACGCAATTGATGCTGCGAAGGCCAAACACCTTAACGTGTACTGCGAGTCTATTGATGCACATGCACTGGCCCATTCGCGAGAATACGATCTCGTCTGTGCATTTCAGGTTATCGAGCATTTCAGCTGCATCAGAACTTTCCTTGAATCGGCTCTGGCGCTGTTAAAACCACATGGCAGACTGATCATCAGCGTTCCCAACCATCGTTCGTTTATGGGCACTGACCCATGGAATATTCTGGATATGCCGCCTCATCATATGGGACATTGGGATGAAGAATCGCTTAAATGTTTGGATAAATGCTTTAATCTTCAGCTCCTGAAAATTGTCAACGAACCGTTACAGGCCAGTCACTACGATTACTACGCTGACATGCTTCGAAAGGCTTTCCCTGCGGATACCGATTTGCAGCAGGCTATTCTGACATACGCCAAAAATCAGCCTGACATGATAAAAGGATTCACATCCGTGGCGGTTTTTGAAAAAACCGAAGCAGGTACAACGCCTATTTTGATGAGCCCTGCCGGCACCTTTTCCAAGAAGCCCCTTCCCGACCTGCTGAGTGGGTCCGCCCCGGTTAGAAGTGATTATAAGGAATCCGTTTTGGCGGTTAAAAGCTCCCATTGGAGCGAGGCTTTGAAGTTGCTGACTGAAGAATTAAACCGCAATCCGGATCATCCTCAAGCAGGCCTTCTACTGACATTCATTCAATCCCCGAACACAGGTTCACTCCCTCATCCGCGCAGCAAGCCGGGAAGCAAAGCACTAATTCACAAGCAGGACAATTTAAACGAGCCACGCCACCCTGCTCTGTTGAATCTCGGTTGCGGCGCTCACTGGAATCCGTTATGGGTAAACGTTGATTTTAAATCAAACCATCCGAATGTCATCGCCCATGATCTCAACCGCTCCATTCCTTTTTCCGACGATTCTTTCGATGCAGTCTATCATTCCCATCTTTTGGAGCATTTACCAAAAAACCGTGCGCCTGTTTTTATAACAGAATGCTATCGGGTACTTAAACCCGACGGCATCCTGCGTGTTGTGGTTCCTGATCTGGAGCAAATCGCACGCTGGTATCTCTTGCTTCTTGAAAAGGCGTTGCAAGGTGATCCCCAAGCCATGGAGCGATACGAATGGATCATGCTCGAGATGTTCGACCAGATGATCCGAAATCGCTCCGGCGGTGAAATGCTAAGCTACTGGCGCCGAAATCCCATGCCAGCCGAAAGCTTCGTGATCGAACGAATGGGGGCCGAGGTTCAGGGCATGCTGCACCGCCTGCGCCGACAGCCGGTGAATTCAAACTCTTCGTCGCTCGAAAATCGGTCTTCTGAACAGATCGACCGTTTCCGGCTGTCCGGCGAAATTCATCAATGGATGTATGACCGCTATTCGCTGGGAAAACTTCTGGGAGAAGCCGGCTTTTCAGAAATCAAAGTCTGCCGCGCGGATGAATCGCAGATTCCCTGCTTCAATGACTTTCACCTAGACCAGTTGCCGGACGGTGCGGTGCGCAAGCCCGATTCGCTCTTCATGGAGGCGCGCAAGCCGAGAGCCTGAGCCATCCTTCGCTTGCCCATACGCATCCGGTGCATTGTATCGGAATGATACGCACACACAATCAAGCGCTAGCTGCATTCGATTCAACGCCTGATATGAGTGAATTTTGTTTGGTGCAGGGGGGCGGGCCGCGATCCTGCGCTGCACCTAAGGGTCCTGAAACGCATTGTTCACACGCCCCAACTGCCTGCCGCGACTACCTTCTCCCGGCAATCCCGAGAAAATGCTCCTCTAAATCGAAAAAGGATGTATCAACAATTTTGCCGCCTTATTAACAGCACATTCAAATCTGAAATTCGCAGGAATTGGAAAGGATGATTGTTGTTCGCGTACGCGTACGAAGATGGAGCATCTTCCTTCGGATGCTTTTTAGGAACACCCGAAGGAAGCAGATAAACGCAGGCTGAGGAAGGCGTATAGGATGTGAAATCCTTCTACGGCAGGCGAATTACTCCATGCCGGCCGGCAGATAAAGCGTGATCGTACTGCCTGTTCCTTTTTCGGATTGAACCTGGACATAGCCGTTGTGAGTCGCCAGGATCCCGTCGACAGCGGCCAAACCGAGTCCCTTTTTGCCGTGCTTGGCTGGAAAGGCAAAGAACGGCTCGAACATTCTCTTTTGGATTTTCTGACAGATGCCGCAGCCGCTATCTTGTATGCTGATCACGACGTAGTCGCGCCTGTATTGATCTGCGCAGCGGTTTTTGAGCGCCCTCGGGTACAAAGTCCGGACACTTATCGCCAGATCGCCTTGCGCGGACACGGCCGCGACGGCATTGGCGATCAATTCGCCCAGGGCATGTTCCAGTTGCCTGCGATCGCCCCGAATCATGGGCAGGTTGTCGCTGATGGCGCAGGTCACGCGGATTCCGCGATGGCGTTTCCGGATTGCTTCCGTCAACCGCCTCACGAGGAGATCCGGTTGGATTCGCGCCATGCTGGATTTCACATCCCCGGCATAGAGGCGCAACTGGTGGGTGATCTGCAGGCCCCTGGCCACGAGGGTGGCAATGTTCTCCATTTTATTGGAAATGTCTTTTTCGCCGGCTTTTCTGACCACGATGTCCCTGCAGTGGGCGCCTATTCCTTGGAACAGCACCTCCAGAACACGGGCGGTGCTGCTGGCGATCATGCGCGGTCTCTGCACCCGGGAGGCCCACTTGAGCCGGGCTTCAAAATTCCAGGGATCCTCTTTTTCCCCGTCGCAATCCTGGATTTCATTCTTGATTTCCATGATCAATTGATTGAGCCGGATGCGCTTGGCGATTGTCCGCCGCTCCCCAAGATAACCCAGCACCATATGGATTAAAAAGGCCCCGCTCTGGATCAGCCGCTCCATCTGGGCCATCCGCGTATAGAGGGGATCATCATCTGCCAGTTGCATGCGGATCAAGGTGGCGTTGCCCCAAATCCCCATCAGAAGGTTGTTGAAATGATGCGATATGCCCCGTATGAGCGATCGGACGGCCCCCTGACGGTTAACGGAAGTTCCGGATGGCAGGCCTGGAATGGCTTCGCCTTCGCTTGATTCTCCGGCAGGGGCGACGATTTCCGGAAGTGATGGTGGTGGCACGGCCGGAATCGGCATGCTGAAGATGTGGATACCCTTTTTGGATCTGTTGGTTCCAAACCAGTCGGTGCTGCGGATTGCACGATTTTCAACCGGGCCCAAACCGTCAACGAACAGGGCGGTCATAATGGGCAGAATGGCTTGCTCCTTATCCAGCCAAGCGGATCGCTTTTCAGTCAATGCCTTTTTCAACATCGCATATCTCCAGGAGTCTGATAGGCCAAAAACTGTGACGAGGTGAAGCAACAAGTATACCATTTTATACGATACTGTTTTTATTACATTTTTTATTTGATTCGTCCAATCTTGCGTATCCACAGGGCCTGCTGGTCAAAGAATTGACGAAACTTAAGGGGGCCGGCCGTCAAATTCCGGATCAAAGTGCCGATTTCTAGAGCGCGCAAGCACTCGCACAGGCGCAAAGTGACTTTCCAAAGGCGCCCCTCAGACAGGTGCGCTCTGATGGGTTGCATCCGGTTTGCCGGTGGTCGAAGCAGGCTCCCGGATTCCAAGGATGCTTCATACAGCCGGCCTGTTTCGCGCGATCGTTAAATCCATCGCCGTTTCAAATCCTTGACAACCCGGCTGAAGCAATGGCATACAATTTGAAAACAAATGGTTTACAACCAAATAGCGGCCGTCCATCGTCGCATCCGTAAGCATTCACCCAACTGGGCTGGTCCCAAACAGATGTCATAGTGAGCCATGGACGAGTTTCCTATCCTATTTGTTGATGATGACCAGCAAATTCTTGAAGTCGTCACTACCTATCTGACCAGAAACGGATACAGCGTGGACGCGGTCAACAGCGGCCCATCGGCTCTCGAAAAAATTAAACAAAAAGAGTATGCGGCGATTTTCACCGACCTGATCATGCCGGAAATAAGCGGTCTGGATCTGCTCAACTCGGTCAAAGAAGCCAGCCCGGGAACCGAAGTGATCATTGTAACCGGCTACGGTACGATCGAATCGGCCATTGAAGCGCTCAAGCGCGGCAGTTACGATTATCTTCAAAAGCCGATCAATTTTGAAAGATTGAAAATCCTCATCAACCGCATCATCGAGAAGAGAAGGCTCCAGCTCGAAAATTTCCTGATCAAGCGGCGGCTGAAGGACCGCTACAACTATGACCAACTGGTCGGCAAAAGCGCCAAGATGCAGCAGATCTACGAGGTGATCGATCGCATCAGCACCGGCAGCCCCACAATTCTCATTCAAGGTGAAAGCGGCACAGGCAAGGAACTGGTGGCCAATGTGATCCACCAGAACAGTGTCCGCCGCAACCGCACATTCATTCCGGTCAACTGCGGCGCCATTACCGAAGGGCTGCTTGAAAGCGAACTGTTCGGCCATGTCAAAGGCGCATTTACCGGAGCGGTCAAGGACAGTATGGGGCTGTTTAAAGCCGCCAATGGCGGCACCATCTTCCTTGACGAAATCGCCGAAGTCAAACCCGCCTTGCAGGTCAAGCTGCTCAGGGTGTTGCAGGAAAGAAAAATCCGTCCGGTCGGCGACGCGCGTGAGACCGAAGTGGATGTAAGGGTCATCGCGGCCACCAACAAAAACCTTGAGGAGGCGATTCGCACCAAGATGTTCCGCGAAGATCTGTACTATCGTTTGAACGTCATATCCATTCACATGCCGCCGCTCAGGGAAATCAAGGATGACATTCCCCATTTGGTGAGCCATTTTATAAAGAAGTTCAGTCAGGACAGCCATCGCAAGGTAAACCGGGTCACGCCCGAGGCTTTGGCCATGCTCATGAAATATGATTGGCCGGGCAATGTGCGCCAGCTTGAAAACGTCATCGAGAGGGCCTTCGCATTGGGCGTCGGCGACGCCATCAACGCGGCCGATTTGCCTCCTGAGCTGCGGGCGATGAACCCTCAGGAGTCTGTGGGAGAAAGCACCCTCAATTTGGAGGAGAACGAAAAGATTTTGATTCAGCGTGCCCTTAAAAACACCAACGGCAACAAGGCCGAAGCGGCCAAGCTGCTTGGGATAAATCTGACAACGGTATACCGGAAAATAGAGAAGTATCGCATCGCTGAAAATTTATATCAAAATTGACGCACCGGCTGATCAAAGCACAGCCGCCAAGGTTTACAACCGTTTTTGAGGAAACCGCTGAGAAATAGCGGATGATCATGGTTTTAGAGGTTTTTCCGGGAGGAGAACGTTATGGCAGATGGTCTGGATGTCATCATTGTGGATGATGATCCGAGCGTGTGCGATCTGATCGCCACGATCGTGAAGAGATTTTATACCTGGGGCGACGTATTGGCCTTTTCCGATACGGAGGAGGCCATGAACTATTGTATAGACCGCGACGTCGGCGTGGCCATTTTTGTCGTGGACGTGTTTCTGGGCGGCGTGAGCGGGTTCTACTTCCTGGATGCGGTTGAATCCAGGTTCCCCACGGCCCATTCGGACGCCATTATTATCACAGGAAATGCCAGCGACGACATCGTCAACATGTGCATTGCTTCGGATGTTAATCATCTGCTGGAAAAGCCGATCAAACCCTACGCGCTTCAACTGGCTGTGCGCGCCATCGCGGAAAAGTACCTGAAGTTTGCCAAAAGGCTGTTTCAAGACCCTGATTTTGCGAAAAACGTATCTTCGATTTAGCCGTTTTCGCTTCAAATTAGAAGGGTCGCAAACAGCTGATTGCCGCCATGGAAGGCACGAAGCGCACGCAGGAATAACAGTGTTTCAGCCGCATGCTCTTGCGGGTGCTTCTTAGACCGGGATGACGTTTTCGGGTTTTCTACGAATTCATCATTATCATCAGGCTCCGATTCAGATATGTCGAACTACGAAAGGATTACGGATCAGAAAGTCGCCGACCTCATCCATGATCTAATGAGGAATCAAACCCTTGTGAAAGTATCCACAGCGGATAAGGAATTTGGGAAGCTGACTGTGATTACGGCTACCCGTGGCGAAGGTCTGGATATGTGTTTTCGGATCGATCCGCCCGAAGGTCTGATCCCTTTGCTTCATCAAATCGAGGCGCCTGCATTGCACTTTGAATTCGCAAGCGACGATCGCTTACCCCACCGTTTCGAAGCGCAGCTCAAAGAAGTCACCCGGGAGGTCTGGCTGCAATGCCCGGAGCACATTCAAAGGTATCAACTCAGGAATAACTTTCGCATCAAAGCCCCCGCCAACGCTCATGCCATGGGCCGCATGGAAGACCAGACCATACGGATGCCGGTCGAAAACATCAGCTTGGGGGGCGCCTTATGCCACTGTCCCAATTCAGCGAAACCCTTGATCGTTAAAGATCAAATAATGAAAAACCTGGACCTGTTTTTTTCCTTCGGGGGCGAATCCCATTTGGTGACCATTGAACGGGCAGTGGTGCGGCGATTGGAAGGCCGAACCCGGCCCAGGTATTTCGGTGTGGCCTTTGAGTTCGTGCGGGTAAAGCAGGACGTTCAAAAACGTCTCGTCCAGATTATTTATGGCCTGCATCGCGATTTTCTGAAAAATCGTCTGGGCGGCAGGTGACCTGAGCCCTGGGCGAAGCGCATTTTTAAAATCTGCAAGCGTTTAAAAGATCCGCGGGCCAGGCCATTTTGAAAGTCTGGAACCTTTCCGAGCGGTCAGCGGTCATGGCCGGGTAGTGTAAGAATACCCCCGCCCCGATGCAGGAAAACCACTTCTAAACATCACCATAATCCCCGCGGTAAAACCGGGCGATCTCTCTGGCAGCGGTCCGGAGCGTTTGCCGGGTGATCGGCAGAACCGGATCATCCGCGGGCACACCGTCCATCAGAGGCTCCAATGCGGCAATCTCGTTTTCAAGCTCCTGGACGGCCGGCTCGACCGTGCTCAAATCGACTCCGGCACTGCCGAGCAGGCGCTGATAGCGTTCCATGGCATCCAGCGCGCGCTCCGTGGTCCCATACAGATGGCCGGCAAAGCTCGTCGCAATCGGCGGCCTGATCGGGGCCGCCGGCACAATGGACGAAACCTGCTCGGGACGCGAATGAAGTGTTTTGGTAAAAACCTCGCCAAAAGCCGGAGAGCGGGAACCGTCTTTTGCTTTCGGCACCGAACCGGGTATACCGGGCAAAGGATCGCCAGGGTGTATTTTCATGGGCCAACCCTCCTGAATGAATATCAATGGACCCGTATACCGAAAAGCAAATATCGTGCACAAAAAGAGGTCTGATCCATTTTTTCCCAGTCCCACGGCAATCAGGGGGCCGCAATGCTTCCCGGGTCGCCGCGGAAAGATTCTCAAAAAGTGAGATAATTTTATTTTTCAGATAGTTACATATCCATACGGTCATTTTGGCGTACAACCGGATGCTTTGCGCGTGCCTTGACCAGATCAGATCAACAAACGACCTCTTCCCCGCCGGGTACATGGTTGGGTGCAACTTTTTCCGCACGGCGGCAATTCCTGCCGAAGGCACCAATCCTGGAAGGGCCCTCATTCAGTTCAGTGGATGGAATTGGCTGTACGGCGCTGGTTAAAGATCGATCTGCATGCCTTCGCGCGCAAAGAAGATATTCATGCCGTTTTTGCTTGTGCAATGGCGCAGGGCGAGCTCATCCAACTGGGCATCGGTCCGCTGGATGTCATGATGAAAGAGCGCCAGGCGCTTGACCCGATTGCGGCCGGCGGCGCTGATGGCGTATTCGAGGGGGCCGTGGCCCCACCCCATGCGGGCATGGCAATATTCCTGTTCGGTGTACTGACTGTCAAAGATGAGCAGATCGGCACCGGAAAAGAAATTCTCCACGCGTGCATTTTCTTCATTGGCGGCTTGTTCTCCCCGGGCCGCGATGTCCGGATCATACCCCGGATCGGAAGGGTCGCCGGCGAACAGATTGGAAAAGGGCTCGGTATCGAAAGCCGTGCAAAACACCTTGCCCGCGAACTCAAATCGATAGCCGAGGCAAAGCAGGGGATGATTGAGATATGTGGTCTTCAGATGCAGCCCCTGCCCCAGATCGTACTCCCCTTCCTTGAGATGGATGTATTCGATATTGGAAGAAAGGTCCTCATGGCGGACCGGAAAATACCGGTAGGTCCACTGTCCACTGAGAACCTCCTTGAGCGGTTCTTCTTCATAGGTGACCGGACCATAAATGGTGAATTGTGAACTGGGCATATAGATCGGAGTGAAAAAGGGAAATCCCATGATGTGGTCCCAATGGGTATGGGTCAGGAAGATTTCCGATCGAATCGGCTTTCCACCCGCATGTTCGGCCATCAATTGGTACCCCAGTTCGCGAATGCCGGACCCGGCATCGATGATGATCCGGCGCTGGATCGCATCCAATTGCACTTCCAGGCAAGCTGTATTGCCGCCGTAGCGGGAGGTCTCAGGCCCCGGACATGGGATGGAACCCCTGACCCCCCAGAATTTGATGCGCATGGGTTTACCCTTTTGTGTTCAGGAATACCTTGGCCTTCTCGATCTCTTCCGCGA
>QZKV01000194.1 GCA_003599575.1 Desulfobacteraceae bacterium
CTGGCGGCGGCCCCGGCGCCGGACCGGTCTGCGTCACCCAGGCATTGGCCAAGTTTCTGCCGGTACCGCGCGTGGTGCGGCAGGGCGAACGCTTTCTGCTGAGCGACGACTTTCCGCATTCCATCGGCAAGCTGCACGCGTTTTACGGCAATTTCGGAATTCTGGTACGGGCTTACAGCTACATCCGCAGCCTGGGGGCGGATAACCTGGCCCAGGTCAGCCGGCTGGCCGTGCTCGCTGCCAACTACATCAAAGCCGGACTCCGGGGCCATTACCATCTGCCCTACGATCAGCCCTGCATGCACGAATGCGTCTTTTCCGACAAGCTGCAGGCGCTTCAAAAGGTAACGGCCCTGGATATCGCCAAACGGCTCATCGACTACGGTTTTCACCCGCCCACGATCTATTTTCCCCTGGTGGTCAGCGGCGCCCTGATGATCGAGCCGACCGAAACCGAAACCAGGGAGACCCTGGACCGTTTCATCGCAGCCATGCAGGCCATCGCCGGGGAAGCGCAAACCGACCCCGACAAGGTCCGCCAGGCGCCCCGGCATGCCAAACTGCGCCGGCTGGACGAAGTTGCGGCGGCACGCAAACCGTGCCTAAAAGATTGATGATGGCCAAAGCACCCTATCAGATCGACAGCACACCTTCGCTTTCTGCTCTAAGCTCTACACTTGCAGCCCCGCAGAAGCCGGCTTATCTGCTCGATCTTGCCTTGACCGACTACAACGAAGCGCTGGAGTTGCAGCGTGCGGCCGTCCAGGCCCGCCGTGACGGCCGCCTGGATCGCGACCTGTTGATCCTGCTCGAACACCCGCCTGTGTTTACCCTGGGTCGCCGCGGCGGAAAGGAAAATCTGCTGGTTTCGGAAAATTGGTTGGCCCAGCAGGGCATCCGGATCGTCCCGATCGAGCGCGGAGGCGACATCACCTATCACGGGCCCGGCCAACTGGTGGTCTATCCGATCGTGGACCTGAACCGCACGACCTTCAGGGTGGTGGGTTTCGTCGAAGCCCTGGAAAAAGCAATGATCCAAACCGCGGCGCATTGGGGGATTACGGCTCGGGACGATACAAACCAGCGCGGCGCCTGGGTGGAAGGGCGCAAGCTGGGCAGCGTGGGCATAACCGTCCGGCGCGGCGTCAGCTTTCACGGTCTGGCCCTCAATGTCCATACCGACCTGACCCCTTTCGGATGGATCAACCCTTGCGGTATCCAGGCCTGCCAAATGACCAGCCTGGCCCAGGAAAAAGGGCAAATGGTGGAGATGGGCGCAGTAAGGCGGGAGATGGCGCGGCAGTTGGGGGATCTGCTTGGGGTTGCATTTCAGGCTATCGACTTGAGGGATTTGAAATTTCAGATTTGAAATTTGAAATACCCTCCTGGGAAGGATTTGAAATCTCAAATTTGAAATTTGAAATTAAACTAGCCTGTGCGAGGACTTTAGATATGGGCAAAATTTCTCCCAAACCCCCCTGGCTGCGGGTTCGCTTTCCCAGCGGACCGCAGTACGAACAAACCCGCAGGCTGCTGCAGCAGGGCCGCTTGCACACGGTCTGCCAGGAGGCCTGCTGCCCCAACATGTTCGAATGTTTCTCGCAGCATACAGCCACCTTCCTGATTCTGGGCGAGCACTGCACGCGCAACTGCTCGTTCTGTACGGTCAAACACGGCGTCCCGCAGCCGCCCGATCCGGACGAACCGCAGCGCGTGGCCGACGCCGCGGCCGATTTGAACCTCACCTATGTCGTCGTGACCTCCGTCACCCGGGATGATCTGCCCGACGGCGGCGCCGGCCATTTTGGCGCCACCATCCACGCCCTGCGCGAGCGCAACCCCGATGTCCGCGTGGAGGTACTGATTCCCGATTTTAAAGGCGATCCGCATGCCTTGCAGAAAGTTCTGGAGGTCCGGCCGGATGTTTTGAACCACAACATCGAAACCGTCCCGCGCCTGTATCCCACTGTGCGGCCCCAGGCCGACTACAGGCAATCGCTTCGGCTGCTTGAAAGCTCCGCCCGGCAAGCGCCGCATGTCCCTACCAAATCCGGCCTGATGCTGGGCCTGGGGGAAGGCGAGCAGGAAATTGAGGCGACCTTGGCCGATCTGCGCCGCGCGCATTGCCGCCTGCTCACGCTCGGCCAGTACCTGCAACCCGGACCACAGAATCATCCGGTCGTGCGCTATGTGTCCCCCGAAGAATTCTCGCGCTGGCGGGATGTCGCCCTGGCCATGGAATTCGAAGAAGTGGCCGCGGGCCCGTTTGTGCGCAGCTCCTACCAGGCCGAAAGGAGCTTTTGCACGGTAACAGCAAAAGCAACCGAATGAAAAAGATTCCTCCCTCGGTCGAAAGGACCCATCGGCCTCTTGCGGCTTTTTACGCTTCCGTCAAGAATGACGGTCCCAACCGGCCCAAGAGCACTGCGGCCAACCGGGCTGCAGCTCTTTTTTAGCCGCAGCCTCAAACGGAACCGTAGAACCGTTCGAAATCGGAGATCACCTGTTCGCCCATGATTTTCATGCGCCGCATCATTTTGGCGCTGATCAAGGCGAACCGGCCGCGCGACCTGGCGCAGGCGCGGCCGGCCGGATCGTACAACACGCCGTTGACCAGCGCTGCGGTGTTTTTAATCCGCTCTTGGATGCGTCCTTCGGTACGCAAAGGAATATTGGGCGCAACCGGCAGGATGAACTCGATTTCCATGCAACGGGTCAGGATCAGCCGCTTGAGCAGGTGAATGGCGGTCCAGCTCATGGTTTCATCCAGCAGGGTCGTAATGATACCACCGTGAACCAGGTTGCCCCAACCCGATAAATGACCCGGCACAACGATGTCGCAAATGACGCTGTTGCCATCGGTGAAAAGTTTCATGTGCAGGCCAAACGGGTTTTTGGATCCGCAGGCAAAACAGTGGTCTTCACTGCTGAAGCTCTCCAAGGGCACAAAGCCGTTGTCCTTTTGCATCATATCAACCTCTTCCGGGCTGTCTTAGCGCCCATGCTTTGCTGGACCGTGGTGCGCCGCCCCCCGCATGCGCAATGGGCCGCCCAAGCCCGCCCTGTGATCTCTTTCCGGCCGGCCGCGCTCTTCTTCGCGCGACCAGCTTGAATAATTGATTTTGCTTTTAATTTCAACCCTTTCATCATATCGCAACAAAAGACTTGAAAGCGCCATATGCTTATGGTAGTCGAGGGGCTTGGTTTTTTGACGATCGGGGTGGAGTTTCTAAATAATTCTAAGAGAGTAAGGGACTTGCGCAGATGACTTCCAAGAAGCACCGAATGATCATGTACGGCGTGGCAGCACAACTCCTGATCGTAGCCATCGTGTGTTATGCGGCATTCCCGGTGACACCGCCCGAAGAGCCGCTCCGGCTGATTTATCAGACCAACGCCGGCAAAGTTCTTTTTGATCACCAAGCCCATGCAACCACCAAAGGGTCTGCCTTGGCCTGTATGGACTGCCATCACGCGCACGGCGGCGAGGAAATCGAACCGGTTTCCTGCGGCCTGTGTCATCCGCCGCGGCGCGCCGGCAGCCAATTCCCCGAGTTCTGTATGGACTGCCACAGCGATATTTCCGAAATCGAAAATCCGGAAACCGTGAATCGCGCGGATGCTCTGCATCAGCAGTGCACTCAATGCCATGAAGGCTTCGGCAAAGGTCCTTTGCATAGTAATTTTGTCGGCAATGAATTAAAAGAAAGGCCAACTGATTGGGTCAATTGTAATAAATGCCATGTGCTATGAGCCTATTCGAATGCTTTTAGGAATCGACGTTTTTCAATTGCAGCCCAGTAAAGGTTAAATCATGTTATCCAAACCATTTTTCGGCTATGCCAGACCCAAATTCAATTACGAACTGTTAAGCACCGCACTGCCTCAAGCCGTCACCATTGCCATTTCCGGCACAGTGACATTGCTGCTTCCCAGGGAGATGGGTCCCAACCCTTCCACTCTGCTCAAGCCCGGCATGCGCGTCCGGACGGGACAGCGCCTGACCTGGGATGAGAAAACGGCCCCGTCCGTGGTATCCAGCGTTACCGGAACGATAACCGGTCTCCATCCTCATCTGGGCGACTACGGCCGCAAGTACACCGGCATCGTCGTTGCGACCGAGGCCCAGGATGAATGGGATGATGGTTTCAGCAAGGCCTGCGCGCAGCTGGACATTCAGGTGCTGAGCGATTTTCTCGCCGGCGCCCCGGGCGCGCCGCCGCTTGCCAAACTGGTCGGCCCCAAAACGCCCGTCCAAACCATTATTATATATGGCGGCGACACCGATCTTATGGTGGATACCAACCTGTATGTCCTCAAAAGCCAGACGGCCATGGTCGACAAAGGCATTCATGTGCTGAAACAAGTCACCGGCGTGCAAAATATCATCCTGGCCGTGCCAGGCGAAAGCCTTCAGACCTTCGACGGGCATTTTGGCGCCGAGGTACGGGCCGTGCCCAACATATATCCTTACGGCCAGCCGCTGATGTTGTTTTACCAGCTCTTCGGCCGCGTTCTGCAGCAGGGGCAGACATTCGAAAATCAAGGCGTCGTTTTCATGCGCGCCGAAGCAGCGGCCGCCATCGGAAAGGCGGTCGCCGAATCACGTATCCCCATCGAAAAGATGGTGACCGTTCTGGACAAACAGGGCCGCAAAAAACTGGTGTCGGCCCGCATCGGCACACCCATCGGAGCGATTCTCAAAACCTTGGACATCAACCTGGACGATCGCGACCGCCTTGTCTTCGGCGGTCCCATGACCGGTACGGCGGTATATTCCGAAGAACAGCCCATCCAGTCGGATACCGATGCCATCATGGCCCAGGATGGAGGGGAAATTGTTCTGACCAGTGACTATCCCTGCATCAACTGCGGCGAATGCGTCCGCATCTGCCCGTCCCGCGTTTCGGTCAATATGCTGGTCCGCTATCTGGAAGCCGGGCAGTATCAGGACAGCGCCGATCTCTACGACCTCTATTCCTGTGTGGAATGCGGAGTGTGCAGCATCGTTTGTCCATCGCGCATTCCCATCCTCCAATACATCAAACTGGCCAAATTCGAACTCGCACGTGCCCTTCCGGCGGAGGAAGACAAGAATGATTAGTCAGAAAAAGCTCGTCGTTTCCCATGCGCCCTTCTGGCACATCGGCAGCGCGGTGCCCGCACGCAACTACAACATCATCATCGCCGCGATTCCCGCCGTCCTCATGGGAATGGTCATTTTCGGCGTTCCCGCACTGGCCGTCCTCAGCATGTCCGTGGCCAGCGCCATCATTTGGGAGCTGCTGGTCGCCAAAGCTTCCAAACGCCCCAACACGGTCGGCGACGCCAACGCCGCCTTGATCGGACTGCTCTTTGCCATGTTGCTGCCGGCGTCAGTGCCCTGGTGGCTGGTGGTTACGGGGACCTTCTTGGCCATCGTGATCGGCAAGCAGATTTTCGGCGGCATCGGCGCCAACCCGTTCAACCCGGCGGTGCTCTCGTACGCCATCCTCTCTCTGGCCTGGCGGAGCTATTTTGATTTCGATGCCCAGTACGTCCATTTTGAGATCGATTACACTCCCTTTTACCCGCTGCTGGCGGCCAAGGCATTCGGCACGTCGGCCGTAGAAAACATTCCCCTGCTCGACCTGTTCGTCGGCAAGCAGCTCGGCGGACTGGGATCGACGAGCGGATTGGCGCTGACGCTCGGGGGGATCTATCTGATCGCCAGGGGCCTGGTGCGCTGGGAAATCCCGCTTGCGTTTATCGCCGGATTGTTCGTGACGGCGGGCTTGTTTCATCTGGCCGCTCCTGAAACCTATGCCGGACCGCTGTTTCACCTGCTCACCGGCTTCTCCCTGATCGGCGCTTTTTTTCTGGCGACGGAAGACAGTTCATCTCCGGTCAACCTGATTCCCATGCTGATCTACGGCGCCGTCGGCGGTGTCATGACCATGCTGATCCGCAATATCGGCGCCTATCCGGAAGGGGTCATATACGCCCTTCTGCTGATCAATTTGATGAATCCGCTGATCGATAAAATCAGACCCAAGGCCATTGGAAAGGTAGCATGACATGGAAATGATCAAAATGGTGGTGGTGCTCACCATCTTGAGCGTTATCTCCGGCGGCGGTTTGAAATGGCTGCAGGAGTTTACCAAACCGATGATCGAAGTTCAGGAACTGGAACTGGTCAAAGGACCGGCCATTCGGGATATCTTGAAGGGTGCTTCCAACGATCCGGTTGAATCGCGCTTCAAAATCCAGGACGGCGAAGAAGAGCGCACGGTGTTCGTCGGCGCCTTTGACGGCGAGCCCAAAGTGGCGGTTCTGGAAGTCAGCGGCACCGGATTCGCCGATAAGTTCGGACTGCTGGTGGCCTTCGATGTCAAGGAGGACAAGCTGGCCGGCATCAGTGTCACCACCCATAAGGAGACGCCCGGATTGGGCGCAGAGGCCAAAAATCCTGTTTGGGCGGCGCAATTCAAGGGCAAACCCATCACCAAAGAATGCAAGGTGACCAACGACGGCGGCGACATCAATGCCCTGAGCGGGGCGACCATCACCTCGCGCGCCGTATGCAGCGCAACAAATCAAGCCATCGCCAAATACCAGGAGTTCAAACCGCAACTGATCGAAAAGATGAAAAGCGCCGTAAAGTAATCGCTGTCAAGTAATAGGAGTTGAACGTCATGGCGAAATCTCTGGCACAGGAGTTCACTAAGGGGCTCTGGAAGGAAATCCCGCCGTTTCGGCTGGTGCTCGGGCTCTGTCCTGTTTTGGGTGTCACCACCTCCATGAAAAACGGCATCGGCATGGGTCTGGCCACCGCTTTCGTGCTGGTATGTTCGAACATTCTGATTTCCCTGCTGCGCAATGTCGTCCCGTCCAAGGTCCGCATCGCCTGCTTCATCATTATCATCGCCACTTTCGTCATTGTGGTGGAGATGATGATGCAAGCCTATGCTTACGGCCTTTTCCTCGATTTGGGGGTTTTCATCCCCCTGATCGTGGTCAATTGCATTCTTCTGGGCCGGGCCGAAGCGTTTGCCTCCAAAAACAGCATCATTCCCTCCACAGCGGATGGTTTGGGTATCGGGCTTGGTTTTACCCTCTCGCTGGCCGCACTGGGTGCTGTTCGCGAACTGCTGGGAACAGGCGCACTCAAGGGCGATGTTTTCGGGTTTCTGCCCTGGGATGTTCCGAATATCTTCGGCGCCTCTTTCGAGCCTTTTGCGTTTGCGGTCCAAGCCCCCGGTGCATTCATCTGCCTGGGTCTGATGCTGTTCCTCTTGAACCTGGTCCCGAGCAAGTAGCCACAGGAGATCACCATGTATTTCGAGATCATTGTTGCCGGCATTTTCGTAAACAACATCCTATTGGCTCAGTTTTTGGGAAACTGTCCGTTCCTGGGCACGTCCAAAAAAATGGAAACGGCTATCGGTATGGCCATGGCGGTCGTTTTCGTTCTGGTCATGGCCGGCGTGATTACCTGGCTGATCTATTACTGGCTGCTGACGCCTTTCAAGCTGACCTTCCTGCGCACGATCGCCTTCATCCTGGTGATCGCGTCGCTGGTGCAGTTTGTCGAAATGTTTCTCAAGAAAAGCATTCCGGCCCTCTACGCCGGCCTGGGTATTTTTCTGCCGTTGATCACAACCAACTGCGCGGTCTTCGGCGCGTGCGTGCTCAATATCGACAAAGAGTTGGAATTTATGCCCGCATTGGTGACTTCTTTTGCGTACGCCGCTGGTTTCGGCCTGGCGTTGATTCTTTTTGCCGGCGTGCGCGAACGCATTTTGCTGGCCCGTGTACCCAGACCTTTGCGGGATACCTCCATAGCCCTGATTACGGCCGGAATCATCTCTTTGAGCTTTTATGCGTTTCGGGGCATGGTATAAAAATAGAACTCCGCCCCGGGCGGATTGGGCAACCGATTTCTGCACAACCGTTCGGAGCTTCCTGTTCTGAACGGCTTGTTGTTTATAAAGGCGGCGGCATGCCGCGGATTACCTGCGCCGGCGACCGTCCCGATTCGCGTAAAGAACCCCGAGAGGTTCTGAGGAGGATTTTGTGTTTGAAGCTGTTCTGGTCATGTTAGGCATCGGAGCGACCTGCGGCATTGTGCTCAGCGTCGCCTCCAAAGTCTTTTATGTATGGGAAGACCCGCGCATCGCCCGGGTGGAATACTACACCGCCGGCGCCAATTGCGGCGGTTGTGGATTCGCGGGCTGCTCGGCGGCGGCCGGCGCCGTTGTGGCCGGAAAAGCCGCACCCAGCGTCTGCATTGTGGCAGGTCCGGAAGCGGCCGCGCATATCGCAGGGATCATGGGGGTGGCTGCCGGAACAGCGGAGCCGCTGCGTTCTCTGAATGCCTGTTCCGGCGGAAACCGTGCCGCCGACAAATACTACTACGACGGCGCCCAAACCTGCGCGGCATTGGCCACGCTGCATGGCGGACGGCGGGTCTGCGCCATCGGCTGCCTGGGCATGGGTGACTGTATCCGTTCGTGTAAGTTCGACGCCGTCCATATGGGCCCCGAAGGATACCCGGTGGTCGATGAGGCCAAATGCGTCGGTTGCGGCGCCTGTGAAAAGGCTTGCCCCAAGAACATCCTCACGGTCCGCACGATGAGCCAGCGCCTGCTGCATTTCAACGCAATGGACGATGCCCTGGCACCCTGCCAGCAGACTTGCCCGGCCGAAATCAACATCCCGCAGTATATTGAATGCATCCGCAAGGGCGACTATGCCGGCGCCGTCAACACCATCCGGGAACGCAATCCCCTGCTGCTCACCTGCGGCCGGGTTTGTCCGCACCCTTGTGAAAGCTACTGCCGCCGCGGCGTCGAGGACGAAGCCGTGTCGATCAACCAGCTCAAGCGCTTCGTGGCCGATTGGGAGATGAACTCCGGCCAACGCCTGCCCATTGCCTGTGCACCCGCCAGCGGCAAGAAGGTGGCCGTCATCGGCGGCGGTCCGGCCGGAGTCAGTTGCGCCTATTTCCTGCGGCGGCTGGGCCATACGGTGAATATCTTCGAAGCCATGCCCAAACTGGGCGGCATCACCCGCTACGGCATCCCCGAGTACCGCTTGCCCGACAAGGTCCTGGACTGGGAGATCCAGGGTATTTTGGACCTGGGCATCGAAGCCTACACCAACCAGACCCTGGGACGCGATTTCACCATTCAATCGCTGCGTGAAGAGGGCTATGACGCCGTCTTTCTCGGTATCGGGGCCTGGAAGGATTATGCTATCGGCGTGCCGGGCGAAGATCTGCAAGGATGCTGGAAGGGGATCGAATTTCTATCCAAAGTGGCCGCTTCGCCTGACAAAAAAATCCCCATCGGCAAACGCTGCGCCGTGGTCGGCGGCGGCAACTCGGCCATCGACTGCGTGCGCACCCTGATCCGCCTGGGCGCCGAGGAGGTCTACATCGTTTACCGCCGCACGCGCAAGGAGATGCCGGCCAATGAAGTCGAAATCGTGGCCGCCGAGCATGAAGGGGTCAGGTTCCAATTCCTGGCGGCCCCCAAGCGGGTCGTCGGCGACGACCAAGGCCGTGTGGCCGGGCTGGAATACCTGCGCATGGAACTGGGCGAACCCGATGCCAGCGGCCGGCGCCGTCCGGTGCCCGTGGAAGGATCGGAAACAATCCTGCCCGCGGACATGGTCATCTCCGCCATCGGCCAGCAACCCGAAACCGCTTTCCTTGAAAAAGAGACCTCGGAAAAGCCGGCCATCACGCGGTGGAACACTTTTGATAACGATCCGGAACTGCTGCAGACCAGCCTGCCCTATCTCTTTACGGCCGGCGATTCGGCCACGGGCCCCTCGCTGGTCGTGGATGCCATCGGCGGCGGGCGGCGCGCGGCGCGTTCCATTCACCAGTTTCTGACCGGCGAAAAAGTCGAGGGCTCCCCCAAATCGCTGCGCAAAAAACATATCGCCGAATCGCTGTTCAAGACCGTCCCGGGGGTGGAGAAAAAGAAACGCACCCCCATGCCGGAATTGCCGGTCCGGGAGCGCATCCACAGCATGGTCGAGGTCGACCTGGTGATCAGTGAAAAAGATGCCGCGGATGAATCACGTCGCTGCCTGAATTGCTGCCGCATCTGCTATAATCCGGATCAGCACGTTCAAGCGGCTTGACCGTAGCGCCGAATTTATGCAAATTCCCATATCCGCGGCCCGCCTTATCCAGGACGGCGGACATGGCGACTATCGGTTCAACCCGTGCGCGCGCAAACCGCGGCCTGTTCCCAATACGCTGCTTTATTTTCTTCCCCAAGGCGCGCAAAGCCGCTTTTGTTCGGCAATGCCGAACCAATAGGCTGGACGGCGATCTCAACTGCCTGTGATTAAAATTAAAAATTAAATTGGCCCCGTTTGCACGTTGACAGGCGCATTGCAGTCTGCCATATTCATTCTGCTTCATAATTTTATGTATCTATAATGGCTGATCGATGTCCATCTACTGAAGGTCAGTAACGGACTTCGAACGGCCATATTCCTTTCGCCGGACGGCGGATGGGAATCGTCCCCAACCCCCATCAAGAGGCATCTTACGGCGCGATCAGGTTGCTTACCGTACATATATGTTTCCGAAAGGAGGTGTCTTCTTTTTCAGCCATCCAAAAACAACCGATTCACCTTATACCCACAAGGAGGATGATATGAGAGGCAAATCATTTATTATCGGTACACTGGTTCTTTTGCTGGTCTGCGTCGGGGCGCTGAATATCGGCGCCGGCAAAGCAGATGCCGCGGAAAAAGCGATCAAATGGAAGATGCAAACGCACTGGCCCGCTTCCAGCCCTTCCTTTGCAGCCAGTGCCCAGGTCCTCGTCAAAACGCTTAAGGAGAACACCAACGGCCGTTTGGAAATCGAGTTGTTCCCGGCGGATGCGCTTGTCCCGTCCAAAGAGCTTTTCAACGCGGTCAAACGCGGCATGATGGAAATCGTGATCACATCCTCCGCCTATCCCCGCGACCAGGTGCCCCTCATGGATGTCTGCTCCGGGCTGCCCATGAATTTCGACAGCCCCTGGGAAGCCGCCTACTTCCATAAGGAGATGGGTTTTGACAAAATGGTCTCCGATGCCTTTGCCCAACACGGGCTTTACTACTGGCCCGATAAAGTCTACCCCACCGAGCTGTCCCTCAAGAAGCCGGTTCGCAAGTTCGAAGATTTCAAAGGTCTGAAGTTGCGTTCGTCAGGCATCTTACAGGTTTACCTCACATCCCTCGGCGCTGCCGCCATGATGCTGCCGGGCAGTGAAATTTACGCCGCGCTGACTTCCGGCGTGGTCGACGGCGCCCATTGGGGGGCCGTGCAAGGCAGCAACAGCATGGGCTTTTACGAAGTCAGCAAATTTCACCTGCGCCCCGCCCTCAACGTCGCCGCCACCGACATTGTGTTGATCAACATGAAGGCCATGGGAGCTCTGCCGGCCGATATTCAGCAAATTGTGAGGAAAACGCTGGAGGAGCACTTCTGGGAGCGCACCAAAGAGTACGAGATCCTGGAAGCAAATGCCATGACCAAAGTACAGAAAGAAAAAGGGGTCGAACTCATTCAGTTGGGCCAGGAAGATGTAAAGAAGATGGAGGCTGCGGCAATGGCCTTATGGGATGATGTGGCCAAGAGGCATCCGGACAATGCCAAAGCGGTCCAAATGCTGAAGGATTTCCATGCCTCGGATAAATCCAGTGAAGTCAAAAAGCTCAAGGATTCCCATTAATTGATGGAACTCTGAGCGCTGATGTTCCCGGCGCAGGTATGCGCTGTTCAAACGGGGCATCCGGTCGTCTCGCAACGAACGGGTGCCCCCTGTTCACATGGAGGCAAGGGGTGCAAATTCTAAATGCGGTACTGCGCTTTATCGACAACTTGAACGACTGGGTCGGCCGGGTGCTCTCACTGAGCATTCTGCTCATGTTCGTGCTGGTGCTGATGGAGGTGATCCGCCGTTATTTCTTCAACTCGCCGACGGTCTGGGGCAATGAACTGACCCAGTTGATTTTCGGCGCTTACGTGATTCTTTCCGGCGGCTACATCCTCCGATACGGCGGTCATGTCAATGTGGATATCTTTTATGCGCGCCTTTCCCCCAAGCCCAAGGCGCTGCTGGACATCATCACCTTTATTTTGTTTTTTCTTTTCTGCGGAATGCTTCTGATTTACGGCGGCCAACTGGCCTGGGAATCCCTGATCACATGGGAACATACCCAATCGGCCTGGAACCCTCCGGCCTATCCGTTCAAACTGATGATTCCCCTGGGTGCCTTTTTGCTCCTGCTTCAAGGAATCGCCAAGCTGATACGCGATATTCTGATTTTGACCACCGGTACAAGCATTGCGACTGGACAGACTGCGGAAAAGGAAATCCTATGAGTATCGAGCTTCTGACACTTTTATTCTTCCTGTCATTGTTCCTTTTTCTCTTCCTGGGCTTGCCGCTTTCGTTTGTCCTCGGGGGAGTATCCATTATTTTCCTTTACATGACCTGGGGAACGGCGGGTTTTTATATGGTTGCGGCGCAAACCTGGGGCGCCATGGAAAAGTTCACCCTGGTCGCCATCCCCCTGTTCATTTTCATGGCCATGATCCTGGAAAGATCCGGCACGGCCAATGACCTCTATGACATGATGTATTTGTGGTTCGGGCGGGTGCGCGGCGGGCTGGTGATCGGCACGCTGGTGATCTGTACCATTTTCTCTGCCATGTGCGGCATCAGCGGCGCCGCCGTGGTCAGCATGGGCGCCATTGCCCTGCCCTCGATGCTGGAACGCGGCTATGACAAAAACCTGGCTGTGGGCTGCATCAATTCGGGCGGCGGCTGGGGCATCCTCATCCCGCCCAGCGTCATCATGATCCTTTATTCCCTGATCACGGGCGAATCGGTGGGCAGAATGTTTGCCGGAGGCGTGCTGCCGGGACTTTTGCTGCTCGGCGTGGTCTCCTCCTATGTCCTCATACGCTGTATTTTGCAGCCGCATCTGGGGCCCGCCCTGCCGCCCGAACAGCGTGGCGACTGGCCCAGGAAGTTCAAGGCCCTCAAGGCGATCATCCTGCCGGTCGGCATCGTATTCGGCGTTCTGGGCTCGATTATTTACGGGGTGACCACGCCGACAGAGGCAGCCGCCGTAGGGTTGCTGGGATCGTTGATTTCGGCGGCGGTCTACAAGAAACTGACCTGGGCCCTGGTCTGGGAGGCCAGCGTGCGCACCTTTCGTTTGACCGGCATGATCATGTGGATTCTTTTCGGTGCATACGCTTTCACGGCGGCCTATCATAGTATGGGCGGTACGCAACTGATCGAACATGTGATGCAGTACGTACCCGGCGGTCGCTGGGGCACCATCGTTTTCATCCAATTGCTGCTGCTTTTGTTGGGCATGGTGCTCGATCCGGCCGGCATCATGATGATCACCATCCCGGTGTTCCTGCCGATCATCAAGGCCCATGGCTTCGATCCACTGTGGTTCGGCATCCTTTTCATCATGAACATGAACATCGGCTACATGACACCGCCGTTCGGATTCAACCTCTTCTACTTGAAGGCGATCGTGCCGCCTTCCATCACTATGGGCGACATCTACCGTTCGGTGATTCCTTTTACGATCATGGAAAGCATCGGCATGCTGCTGGTCATGTTCTTCCCGGCAATTGCCACGTGGTTGCCGAACAAGTTCTTCGGATAAGACCGATGACCCGTTGAGGACCTTTTATCAATGGAAAGCGAACGGTCCTTTCAGCGTATATTGAGTGCACGAACCGCAACATCGCAATCGCTTATAATAAGAAGGCCGCGTTGCCCCAGGGCAAACGCGGCCTTTCCATTTTTGCAGCATCCATGAGTCGCGTTGCGCTTCTCAACACGACCTACAAAATCATGAAGACCCAATACCTTTACTTCATCATTGCCCTTATTCCCTCAGCCTTCATCTTTGACTTGGAAACATCTTGCCTGGATTGAGTATCCCGTTTGGATCAAAGAGCTGCTTGATTTTGCGCATCCATTCCAGGGAGGCACCGTGCTCGGCCGGCATGAACTTCATTTTACCAATGCCCACCCCGTGTTCGCCGGTGGCGGTGCCGCCCAGGTGCAACGCCTTGGCGACCACCCGCTCATTCAACCCTTCGATGGCGTGCCAAGCCTGAACATCATCCCCCTGCGCCCCCACCACCATATGTATGTTGCCGTCTCCCGCATGCCCGAAGGTGTAGGCTGTTACGGAGGCCGCCTTCTGGGCCTCCTGCCGGGCAAAGGCAATCATTTCGGGATAGGTGGAAATGGGCACGGCCACATCGATGACCACCCGTTTTTGACCCGTGTGGGCTTGCGCGATCATTTCACCCAGGGCATGACGCGCTTCGACGAACCGGTCGCGCTCGGCGCGATCCAGACCCGGCCGGAACTCCGCACACGCTTCATTGCGGCAGATCTCCTCCACGATGCGCAAATCGTCCGCCAGACGTTGCCGCGTAGGACCATGCAGCTCGATGAAGAGGCTCGGCGAACAGATCAGGCCGAAATTTCTGGCCCGGTTGATCAACTCGACACATTCAGGGGCCAGAAGTTCCAGGGCCGCTGGATCGATTCCCGATCGGATCGTGTCCAAAACGGCGCGGCTGGCGGCCTCGACGCTCGGGAAGGTGGCCACGGCCCAGGCGAATTCCTCGGGAATGCCGGCCAAACGCAAGGTCGCTTCGGTCACAACTCCCAACATACCCTCCGAGCCGACAAACAGGTGGAGCAAATCGAGCCCGGAAGAGCTTTTTGAGGCACGATTGCCGATATCGATGATTTCACCGCCGGCCAGCACCACTGTCAGCCGCTGCACATAATCCTTGGTCGACCCGTAACGCACCGTGCGCGTACCGCTGGCGTTGTTGGCGATCATGCCGCCGATGGTCGCACCGGCGCCCGGATCGGGAGGGAAAAAGAGCCCGGTATGCCGCAGCTCGTGGTTCATCTCCTTATAGATGACTCCCGGTTGCACATCGATCTGGAAGTCGCTTTCACGGATGTTCACAATGCGGTTCATCCGGGCAAAGCTTAAAACGATGCCGCCGCACAGGGGTATCGGGTTGCCCTCGAGACTGCTGCCGGCCCCCCATGCGGTGACCGGCAGGCGCTTTTCGTCGGCGTACTTCAAAATGGCGGCGATTTCTTCCTTGGTTTCAGGCCATATGACCACTTCCGGCCGGACGGCCGGATGACGCGACTGGTCGCGGGAGTGGGTATTGAGGATGGATTCGCCGGTGGAACAGCGCTCCGGCGCCACCAGGGAAGCAAGGTAGCGATGGTCCTGTTGGTTGAGATGGTTCAATGGCATGGCGGCTCCTATATTCTGATAAAGTGTCCATTGATCTCTTCCGGGCTGCGCCGATTTGTCCTCTTGCCCGGTCCCGGCGGCCGGAATTTTCTGCGTCGCATTAAACCGGTCACAGCATGGCGACACTCTCGCCAAAGGCCGGATAATGCCCCATGTATCTTGAAATTTCAGCCGCCGTTTTCAGCAACTCTTCCGCATGGCTCTCCAGCTTTTCGCCCAGAACCCGTGCCACTCCTCCGGATAGGCTGATCGCCCCGGCCACGCAGGCGCCGCGTTGGAAAACCGGCGCACCCAGGCAGGCCATCCCCTGAACGGCCTCCTCGCGATCGATGGCATACCCGCGACGGCGGGTGGCCTCAAGATCGGCGAAAAGTGTTTCTTTCCGGGTGACCGTCGCGGGCGTAAAAGGGAACAGTTCGGTTCGTTCAAGGTAAGCTCGCAGCTGATTTTCGTCCAGAAACGCCAAGACGGCCTTTCCCATGGCCGAACAGTAGGCATGCACACGCGGCCCGAATTGATGGGGCAGCACGGCGCGCGGCCGTGGGTGGGCATCGGAGGTAATGACCATGGAATCCCCGTCCCAGATCGAGATGCGGACCACCAGCTGCGTGGCCTTGGCCAATTGGTTGATCGGACCGGCGGCTTTCTGGTTGATCTCCATGGTGCCGGCCAGGATGATCCCCAACTCGTATAGCTTGAGCCCCAGACGATACCTGCGCGACGGCTGGTCTTGCTGGAGGAAGCCCTGTTGCATGAGGGTCCGAATCAATCCATGCACGGTTCCCTTGGACAATTTCAGCGCCTGGCTGATCTCGGTCACCCCAAGTGCGGGACAACGGTTCGAAAACAACATCAGAATCTGAAGCGCACGATCAACGGACTGGATGGACATGCTGGGCTCTCTTGCTTTCGTTAAATGGTTCAATGATCAAATCGTTCATTCGTTTTGATCGGTCTCGTTAAAAATGATTCATCGATGCTTGCCTTCCATCGCTTTGGCGATATAGCGCACCATCTGTCCGGCCACCATGCTCCGGACCTCCTCGGATAAAAAGGAGTCGGCCGAACGCTTCATGAAAATCCCGGTGATCTCTTGCGTGCATTTTTCCACGTCACGTGTTCTTCGATAGGTCTCTTCCAGCAACCGCCGTGTCCGATCGGCCGCTTCCATGGCCTTGGGTATGAATTCACGTGCATCTTCTCCCATAAAGGCCCCGTAATGCTCCAGCAAAAGTACTTGCAAATCATAGCCGGCCAGCTTGGCCAGACTTTGCTGATACTGGTCATAATTGGAGTTGGGGGTCGGCTGATATGAGCCGCTTTGGCGCAAACCCACCGCATCGGATGCAAAGAGCGCCTTTTGAGCGGCCATGTAGATTGAAATAGAGCAGGAGGAGTGCCCCGGCGTCTCAATCACTTCGAGATCCAGACCGCCGCACGGCAGCACATCGCCGTCGGCCAATATCTTCTCGACCCGTATGCCGTCAAACTGCATGTCCAACTCCAGCGCGGCTGGTCCGAGTCCCATCCGTTCAAACATGTGACGATTCGCCTGCGCGATGCTGTCCAGGATCTGCGGCTTTGCCAGCAGTTCCTTGGCCCGGTCGGAAGCGGCGACCACAGCCCAAGGCCAGCGCTTCTTGAGGAAAGGCACCGCACCGCAATGATCGAAATGGGAATGCAGGATACAGATATGGCGGATCCGCCGCTCATCCAGCCCGTAGGCTTCAATCTGGCGCAGCAGGTCGGGAATGATGTAGGACATGCCGCCGCCCAACAATACGCTTTCGCCCTTGTCTTCGACCCAGTAGACGCAAGACTCTTTGCGTCCCAGCAGCGTGATGCGGTCCGTCACTGGACCGGGTTGGGAAATGTTCATCGATCTTGGTACCTTTCCGAATGGGATGCCCAAGTATGCCAGGAGTTCAGTGGTATCGCAACAGGTTTGCCATCATCGAACAAGCGCGTTTGCCTGCAAGCCTAACACAGGCGATTTCGGCTTGTCAAAAGCAATACAGGCCCAGCCCCGGCAGTCGGCTCTCGCTGCACGGGAATCAGCTGAGTACACACAGGCGTAAATGGGGTGACCATATCTCGCCCAGAGGATACAGATAACGAATAGGGAAAAGATTGACGGGTTAAGCACTTTTTCGCTGGCTCCAAAGCTCCGGCTTGGGAACCGTTTCGGGAAGCTCCGCCTCCCTTCCCACAGGTTGCCGGTGAACAGCTGGGAGCAACCGCATTTTCATCAGGCCGAAAAGTTATGTGGAACTTCTGTGTGCGTCTTTTGGCGGCACCATAACGGATGGTGGCTTTCTATCCCGCATGGGAAGCTGGAGCTTGGGAACCAGCGGGAAAGTCACGGGCAGCAGCTCCCCCCTTTGAAAAAGGGGGGCCGGGGGGGATTTGGGGATGATTCAGGCAGCGGGAAATCGCCGGGAAACCCACCTCTGGTTGACAAGCATGGGCAACTCTTTTAAGTTGGGCCGTCTGCAGTATCGCTTCCCGAATGGCAGCGATGCGCGCTGCCCTGCCACCTAAACCGGGCCCCACCCGGAGGCCCCACATCTTATCAGGAGACTTCATATGATCTCAGTCATTGCCAAACTGTCGATTCAAGAAGGCAAAGCGGAACAAACGATTGAAATGTTCAAGGAGATGCTCAAGAAAGTCGCCACCGAAGAAGGCACCTTGCTGTACAGCCTCAACCGCAAACCCTCCGACCCGAACACCATCGTGGTCATCGAGCGTTATAAAGACAAGCCCGCCCTGGCTGCGCATTCATCCACGGCCCATTTCAAGGAATTCTCCGCCAAGCTGGGAGCGGTTCTGGCGGCCAAACCCGATATCGCGATCCTGGATGAATTGGAGGCGGTAGAAAAGTAAGGCTATCGCTCGTTGCTGCTTGTAAAGAGTCCTTGAAGCCGTCAACCGTTCAGGCAACGGCCCGGCAGCTCTTGGAAAAACCGGGCCGCGGACTGTGCCGGAAGCCGGTCGATTCAAAGATCTTCTGGATGCCGGACCAAAGCACGCCGGGTTACGGGTCCGGCGTTCACGGCTGGAGGAATTTTTACGAGACCATCAACTTTTGTATAGAGGAGAAAAACATGCACACCTTGCTCTCCCAGGAAGACCTGGCCTTCAAAGCGCTATGCGAGGCCTACGTGAACAGGGAGTTGGCCCCCCTGGCCAGAAAACTGGGCGAAATCGATGATGTTCCGGAGGCGCTGCGCGCTTCTTTAAGCCACTCCGGCGTTTACGCCCCTCTTTTTCCCAAAGAATATGGCGGCCAGGGGATCAGCGCGGTAAGAATCTGCCTGGCCCGCGAGGCCATTGCCGGTGTGTATGCGCCGGCCGACACAACGCTGGCCATGCAGGGACTGGGCGGCTACCCGATCGTTTTGGCCGGCAACGCGGCGCAGAAGCAAAAGTACCTGCCCGCGCTGGCCGAAGGCGAACGGCTGACCACCTTTTGCCTGACCGAACCCGAAGCGGGCTCGGATGTCGCCGCCATGCAGACCACGGCCCGGGCAGACGGTGACGATTTCGTAATCAACGGGCGCAAGCGCTTTATCTCCAATGGCTATTCGGCCGATATGGGGATTCTTTTTGCGCGCACACCAACCGACGCCAACCCCAAAGCCATTTCAGCCTTTATTGTGGAAAAGGAGATGCCCGGATGGAATGTGCATCGGCGCATTGAACTCATGGCCAGCCATGACATCGTGGAATTCGAGATCAAGGACCTGCGCGTTCCCAAACAGAATTTACTCGGAACGGTGGGCGGCGGGTTCAAGCTGGCCATGCAGACATTGGATCTGATGCGCATGTCGGTGGGCGCCGCGGCATTGGGCATGGCCCAAACCGCTCTGCAGCACAGCCTTCAATTCGCCCGCGGCCGCGTCCAGTTCGGGCGACCGATCGTGGAATTCCAATCCACCGCGTTCAAACTGGCCGACATGGCCGTCGACATTGAAGCGGCCAGAAGTCTGGTTTACCTGGCGGCGATCAAGAAGGACAAGGGCGATCCCTCGGCTTCCCTGCACTCGTCCATAGCCAAGTTATACGCTACCGAAGCGGCTTTCCGCTGCATCGATCAAGCGGTGCAGATCCACGGCGGCGTCGGCGTGGTCAAAGGTTCTACCGTCGAGCGGCTCTACCGCGAAATCCGCCCCTTGCGGGTGTATGAGGGGACCACGGAGATCCAGAAATTGGTTATCTCCTCCCATCTGATCAAACAGGCCGGAAGGGAAGCGGGCAAGTGAGGGCAAGCCCCAATCCCGCACACAACCGCGGGATGGGGAGCGGCAAGATGAGAGACCGGTCTCGTATTTCAGGATCTTTGCGGCCGCATGCCTATTTGAATTTCAGCTTGAGCTTCTCCTTGCCGTGTTTGGATTTCAATTTTACTTCCAAATCGATGCTGCTGTCGCGAATACCGACGGATAGCGGCAGTTTGCCTTTATCTTCGATATGCGTGATGTCGCGTACAGCCGCGATGACGGCCTGTGCAATTTTGTCGCTTGGCGGCGGCAGTTCGGCGGTGTGATATTCCGCCCTCACGCGCACCCCGCCCTCCTCATCCCGGAAGATGGCTATCTTTTCCGCATGGCTGTTGATACCGTGCAAGATCGCCAGGGACAGCCACTTGACCGCCGATTCCTGCAAATCCTCGCTCTCTCCGGCCATTTTGGCCATCTCCGCGAGGGGATCGGTTGTGGCGTAACAATCGCACATCTCCTGAACGCGTAGATGCAAACTTCGCATTTCCCTCATGCAACCTCCTCAAATTTCTGCGGTTCATCTCCTATTCTTCTTACGCCCGAGATTTTCCGCTTCGAGCGGAAGAAGAAGTAAAAAACCCGGCTGCGACACGGGCTCAGGTCCCCGGCGGTTTCATGTCTTCCGGCGACACATCTTCCACGTGTTGGGCAAAGGTCCACTGGTGGCCTTCAAGATCCCGGGTGGCATAAATCCGATCACCCCAGAACATGGTCTCCGGTGCCGTGGTGATGCGGGCGCCCGCTTCCCTGGCGTGTTCATAATGACGCCCGACGTCGTCCACATATACGTAAAGCCCTTGATTTACGCCGGGCAAATCTCTGGGGCTCAGACCGCCGTGCTCCCGGCTGACCGGCCCCATCATGATGATACCATCGGCGAAACTCATCTCCGCATGCATTATCCCGCCGTTTGGATCAGGCATGCTGAAGCGGGGTTTAAAGCCGTATACTTTTTCCAGCCACTCGAGGGCGGCGGCCACATCCTGATAGTGCAGATAGGGCGTGATCCTGGGCATATCTTTGGGTGGGTTGTCGACCATTTGGATACCTCCATCTATCCACCTGAGCAGGCAGGTTGTTTCCTGCGTGCTGGTAAGTTGATAATCGATAAGCTAACCGCAAGCGCGTCCTTTTCAAGCCGAGCGCCTTCCCGCACCCAAAATCATGCCCGCGCTTGCAACCAATGCCGGCCGCCGGCCGGGCCATCGTGGGCTTCATTTTGCTTGCATTTTGAAAGATTATTTTTATCTTAGCGCTTTGCGGCCCGGGCTGGGGTCGGTCGCCACGGATGGATGAAGAATGAAATCGTGCAGACACACCAATCTTGTCCTGCTGCCGGAAACCTCGCTAAGATTGCGTTGCCGGCATTGTCATCTGACGCTCAAGGCCGAGGAGCTTGAGGGCGGTTATTGCCCTGAATGCTTTGAAACCGAACGCGTCAAGCGCGTTGATTTTGAAAAACTCGAAAGTTCGGCCGCCACCCGCTATCAGTGCGAAGCCTGCGGCGCCATCATCGAATATTCGGTCCATTCCGCGGACGGAAACCTAAAGTAGCCACAAAGACTTTGCAGTTCGGGATTTCTTATCAAGCGCAAGCCTCGTGACGCCCGCTGCATGCGCGTCGCACAACGGCAACCGGTTGCCTTTGCCCCCTGTGAAAGCATACGCCCCTTCCCCCAAATGCCCCCATAAAATCATTGGGCTGGATTTCACCAATATTTTTGACACCCAAAATCCTTTGTGCGATATTTGTCGCGGTCTTGTTAACTTCTCACAGCTTGTCGTAAGGAGATGGACGTGAAAAAATTTCTTGCATGCACATTGGTTTTGGTTGGGGTGCTTTTTTCTGTTCATGCGACTGTTTCGGCTGAGGATTGGCCGAAGAACAAGGGCAATCTCAGGTATACCATCACGGTGACAAAATTCGATAACCAGGCCGGCTGGTCGGGCCGCTGGGACATCGGCGACGGCTTTGGCGAGATCATGACCAATGCGCTCAATGAATCCGGCTGGTTCATAGTTTTGGGCGAAAAAGACATGCGCCAGGCGGCCATGGAAGAACAGGATTTTGCCGCCAGCGGTCGCGTGGCGGGCGGAAAAAAGGCTCCCAAAATGGGCCGCATGACGGCGGCCCAGCTGCTGGTGAAAGGCGCCATCACCCATGTCCAGGACAGTACTACCGGCGGCGGCGGTGGACTTCACTTCAAGGGGATCAAGATCGGCGGGTCTTCGGATGCGGCCGAGATCAATATGACCATGTACCTGGTGAACTCAGAAACCGGTCAGGTCGGCGCCTCCACCAAGGTGATCGGAAGATCCGGCCGCAAGGCCCTGGGCCTGGGTTACTACGGTGATAAACTCAAAGGGCTCACCGGAGACATGGAAGGATTTCGAAATGACAATGTCGGCAAAGCCTGTGAGGATGCCGTAGGTCAGGCTGTCAAGTATCTGATCGAGCAGGTCCAGGGCATGCCCTGGGAAGGCACGGTCATTCTGGCCAAAGCCGGAAAAATAGCAATCAATCGCGGATCACGCGAAGGGGTGCAGGTCGGCAACAAATTTGATGTAGGCCATGCGGAGCAGGTGGTCGATGAAGATACCGGCGAAGTGCTGGATGAGGAGATGACCCAAATCGGCACCATTCAGGTCACCGAGGTCAAGGAAAAAATGGCCTACTGCAAGGTTGTGACCGGCAACAGCGCCCAAATTGAAAAGGGCATGACCGTTCATCCGGCCAAATGAACGTGCAAAAACTACCGAGACCTGTCTCCTGGATATGATGCATTTTTACTAGGACGGCAGGTCTTTCTTTTTACACGCTTGGGCCTGCTTGGTTCCAATCGTGCACGTTCCCGGGAACGTGCACGGATCCTGCCTTGGAAATTCTGGATTTCGATAACTTCCTCCGGACAATCAGGCCCTCCTGTTTTCAACCGCTAGCGTCCCAACCGCCCTTCCCAATACCCTTTTATCTCACCTCCAATGCCACGGGTCGCAGAGGAGATTCCCTCTTTCAACTTCTGATCCATGTTCATGGCCGTAAACTTGATCGTATCCGATGATCCTGAATGAATCGATTCCCCCGTCTCCATGTCCATTGCCTGAAGCGTGAAAGCCGCATGGATCAGCTCGTCTGTACGGCCCATGTATTGGATCGGCATGGACCCGGTCTTGATGATTTCCGCAAGCACCAAAACCTGCGCCTGCCCGGGAGGAGCTATCTCCTTGATTTCATACCATGAGATGGGCATATCGCCCATCTGCATCTTTTCCCGCAAAACCGGTATCTCGGCAAAGGTGAGTATCTTCAATCCGCTGCTGCGCAGATGGGTGTATAAATAGGAGCGCGTCAGGGCGAGCATCGATTCTTCTCCGCTGGCGATCACCAGCACGACGGGATTTTTGGGCAACATGGGGAGGCGGTTCGGTTGGATCATTTGGGTCTTGACCGCCGGAGCTTTCTCCCTCCCTGAGCCCGCAGGGGGCGGCGTCGCGACAGCAACCAATGGGGATGCGCCCGCCGGTGCGTCCCTATCCCGGCCAGACGCGCCGGCTGCCACCGCCTCCTTGGCGGCCTTGCCGGCAGATACGCTGGCCGGCGGCGGCTGGGAAGCAGAAGCGGCCGAGGGCACCTCCTGAGGCGGGCTCGGCGGCGCGCCCGATTCAGGAGAAGAATCCGGGGCGGCGCTTCCTTCTTGCGGCGCTGCCATCTTCACCTGGGCCGAGTTCGAATCGGCCGAGGAGGCCGAATCTCCGGCCGCGCCTTTTTCAAGCGCAGATTTTTCGACCGCAGGTGCGGAATTGTTCCCAAACCAATCCCTTCCTTCAACCAGCCAGACGAGAAGGACTACGGCCAGCGCCATTCCCAGAACCCCTCCCAGAATGCCGACGATGTTGCGGCGCGGCTTTGCAACCGCCCTCCTTACAGCCGCATCATCGAACGGGTCCTCCACTGCGGGCGAACCCTCAATTTGCCCACTGAGCAGATGGATGCAGCGATCGACATCTTCCAAGAGCGCCTTGGGGGACTGATACCTGTTGCCGGCTTCTTTGGCCATCATTTTGGCGATCAAATCGCAGATCGGTTTGGGAACCGCGGGATTGACCTGCTCAATCGGGGTCACCGGTTCGGTGGAGATTTTGACCACGACGGCCAGTGGGGATTCGCCGCTCACGGGCGGACGGCCCGAAACCATCCTGTAGAGCACCGCCCCCAATGAGTAGATGTCGCTGCGCACATCGAGGGCAAGCCCTTTGGCCTGCTCAGGGGAGGCATACTCGGGAGTTCCCAAAAACAAGCCGGTCTGGGTCAGTTTTTCGGAGGATTCCTGGATGCACGCCACACCGAAATCGGTGACAAATGCCCTTCCCATCGGATCGATCATGATATTGGAGGGCTTGATGTCGCGGTGCACCACCCCCTTGGCCCCCGCCTCGGACAGGGCATCGGCCACCTGGCGCACGATCCGGAGGGCCTCGTCGAACGCCAGCAGGGGTTTGTCCTGCATGATCTCGCGCAGGTCTTTGCCCTGGACATATTCCATGGCAAAATAGTGCAGGCCTTGGTCCTGCCCGTAGGAAAGAATGTTTACGATATTGGGATGCTTCAGGGATGCAATGACCTGGGCTTCACGTTTGAAGCGCTGCAGAAACTCATTGCTGGTGGAAAGCCTGGATGCCAGCACCTTCAGGGCAATCTTGCGGTTCAGGGAAAGTTCGTGGGCCTTGAAAACCACGCCCATGCCGCCGCGGCCCAAGACCCTTTCAATCTTGAATCCTCCCAGGATATCGCCGGCCTGCAAATCGTTTTCGCTGATCATAAACATTGCTCCCCTGTTCAGTCCTGCCTGCCTAAACCCGCATGCCCCGCCCAGCCGGTGCATTTGGGGATCTTTTTGCGTTCAGTATAGATTCTCGCCGATTCGGACTCAAGAGGTAACCTCTGAGGAGTAAGCGAAAAGCGAAATAGCATAGAAGTGCAACGTATACCTCAACTCCAAACCCCCGGGTACGGACCAGGCGAGAGGTGACCCATCACACCAAGCCCCTCTCAGAAAGCGCAAACCTATAAATGCTCTTTTCGCCCAAAGGCCTGAATCAAACGATCACCCGAGTTTGACCTGCATTGACAGCAAGGGAGGTCTATCATGGTTGAGGTGTTGTTTTCTATTCTCCAGCATTTATTCATTTTATCACTCATTATCGGCACTCCCCATTTCGCTGGGGCTGCGGGATCGGATTGTGATCCATGGGCGGCCAAAGCGGTATCCGTGCAGGGAACCGTGGAATCCAGATCGGACGGGGGGTTGTGTCAGCCGGTCAACCTGGATGACACTTTCTGCCCGGGGGATGAAATCCGGGTGCTGGACAACAGCCGTGCCAGCCTGTCGCTGATCAACGAGTCCGTCCTGCGGCTCAACAAAAAGCCAGCGGCCAGAGTGCCATCGCCCAACAGGGCAAGGCGCCGGTGCTGACCACGGTGGTGCGGCCGCGGGATGCGGTTCAGTGGGCGCTATACTCCCCGGTGGCGTATATGCCTCCTGAGAAAGCCGTGGCAGAAGATCTCGACGATCCGGCTTTCCCGGCCAACCGGTTCGGCCAGGTTGCTGGCGGTGGGGCGCATCGATGAAGCGGAGGCGGATCTCCGAAAGGCCCTGGCGATCGCTCCGGGTTTTGCGGGTGCGCTATATCCATCTAAAATCCTTTAAGTGGCGATCTTGTAAAGGACATGGCACAAGAGCATGAAGGACACGAAGATTGGAATGCCTCAAGCTTCTTTTGCCTTCATGCGCTTCATGGTGAGATAGACCCTGAGGAAACAAATCTTCATTGGCTGGCCTTTCCGGATAACCTGGAAGCAGAAAAACTCTTAGGGCTTTTTGTTTATCCAGTCGGGCCGGCGTTGCAGCATGCTTCGATCAAGCCATGGCGCCGCCTTTCTTTTTCTTTCCTCGGTGTGAGATTCCCGCCAGAGCCTTGGCCAGCTTGATTTTTTCATCCAGCCGGCCTTCCCGGAAGATCATGATGCGCTGGGCCTGCGGGGAGCCGGCGCCGTGCATCGACTCCACCATGGCGGTTCCGCCCGTCATGGCCTCGATCAGGCGGCCGATCTTGATGCGGTCCCTGACCGGAATGCCTGCGATTCCGCTGAAGTACTTCCGCACGATATGGCCCACCTCGGCGCTGTCCAGATCGTGCTCACTGGGCAAAGTGGCGATGAATCCGCCGGCGATGTCAACGGCCAGCCGGGCCACCTCGAAATGGAAGCGGGTCACGTTGTGCTTGCATACATTGGCCAGCATGGTGTCCACCAGGTAGGCTCCGGAGGGGGTCGGGCTGCCTTCCGCCGAACAGGCAATGGAGGAGCTGTACAGGGTTTCACTCAGATGGATCATCTCCGTTACCTTGTCGCGGATGTGCGATCCCTTGGCCGCGCCCTGGATCTGGGCCAGATAGCTCACGGCACCGGTAAGCACGTCCATCAAGCCGGTCTTGCAGGCCCCGTAATTGGCGCGGTGATGGGCGGCAAAACGGTAGACCAACGCGCCGGTCAAATCGGTTTCACCGTTCAGGAAAATCCGTTCGTTGGGCACGAACACGTCTTCGAAAGCAATGACCGCCTCGCCGCCGACCGCGCCGAAGCGCGGTTTGCCCGCATCGATGCGCTCCAACTGGTCGCGGCGGTCGTCGCCGGCCTGGCGGCCGAAGATCAACGTGATACCCGGGGCATCGATGGGGATGGCGCACACAATGGCATAGTCCCTGGCATGCTCGTCCAGGGCCGTGGTGGGCATGACCAGGATCTCGTGCGAATTGACCGCCCCGGTCATATGCAGCTTGGCCCCCCGGATCACCACGCCGTCCGGCCGGCGCTCGACCACGCGGACATATTGATCCGGATCGCTTTGCTCGACCGGTCCCTTGGAGCGATCCCCCTTAGGGTCGGTCATGGCGCCCACCACCATCTTGTTTTCGTCCTGCATCCCGATCAACCAGGTCTTGAACCGCTCAAGATAGTCGGTCCCGTATTTCCGATCGACTTCATAAGCCACCGAGTAGACGGCATTGATGCCGTCGAAACCGACGCAGCGCTGAAAGCAGGTGCCGGTCTTCTGGCCCAGCACACGCAGCAGCTTGATTTTCTTGATCAGGTCTTCAACACTCTGATGCACGTGCGTAAAGCGGCTGATCGTACGCCCGGTCAGGTGCGATGTCGCCGTGGCCAGCTCTTTGTACTGCGGCTTTGCGGCCAGGGCATAGGTCATGGCGGCGGCCCGCACATGCGGCGCCGTGGCCGGGTGGCGGGTCACATCCATGATCGGCTTACCCTTGTAGTAAATCCGGGGATGCAATTGCCGCAAGCTGTCGATGTAGGCCGCACCGTTTTTTAGCTTCATATAACCTCCTTCTTCAACTCATGCTTCAACACCTTGCCGGTCGGGTTGCGCGGGAATTGCTTCATGAAATCCACCACTTCAGGAATTTTGTATTTGGCAACTTTATCCTGCAGGTAGCTGCGGACCTCTTCGGCGGTCATGCTGCCCGGTTCCTTCAGCACGATGCAGGCGCGCACGCGCTCCCCCAGGGCGGGGTCGGGCGTTCCGACCACGGCCACTTCGGCGATTTTGGGATGCTTTTCCAGGGGGATTTCGATTTCACGCGGATAGATGTTTTCACCGCCCCGATTGATCATCTCCTTGATTCGCCCGGAGATATAGACATAGCCTTTCTCGTCCATGTAGCCCATATCGCCGGTATGCAGCCAGCCCTCCTTGAGGGTCTCGGCGGTGGCCTCGGGCTTGTTCAAATAGCCCAGCATGACGGCCTCGCCCTTCACGCAGATCTCGCCCTTTTCACCATAGGGCAGGACATTGTTGTCCATGTCCATGATTTCCACTTCCAGACCGGGAAAGGCCATGCCGATGGAGCTCCAGTTCTCGGGCAAACCCGTGCCGGTGGTCGATACGCCGGTGGCTTCGGTCAAGCCGTACCCGTCGATCACCTGGACGCCGAATTTTTCCTTGAAAGCCTGCACCAGCCGGACGGGCATGGGCGCCGCGCCGGAATGAGCCAGGCGCAGCTTCAGCTTGGCATAGTCGATGGTCTGGGGATCGGCCGCATTGTAGATGTAGTCATACATGGCCGGCACGCCCTGCACGATGGTGACCGCGTACTGGATGATGGCCGGCCAGAAATCGGTGGGCGAGAAGGTCCGCCGGATGCACAGGGTCAACCCCTGGTAAATCGTGGGATAGGTCCACACGCACAGCGGATTGGTGTGGAACATGGGCAGGATGATCATCATCACGTCGCCCGGGCGGTTGATGCCCAGCATGGCGCGCCCTTTGCAAATGCTCAGCTGGTTGCGGTTGGAAAGCAGAATCCCTTTGGGCATGCCGGTAGTGCCCGAGGAGTACAGCAAAAGAAAAGGATCATCCAACGCCTGCGGCACCACGCATTCGTCGCTGGGATGTTCCGCCAGGATGGACTGCAGTGTCGTTTGTGCGATACGGGCGTCGTGTTCGATGCCGGTGACCACTTCCACCACGACCGGCTGGTGGCTTGAGAGCGCCAGCCCGGCCGCGAAATCGTGCATGTATTCGCTGCCCACGAAAACCACTTTGGGCTTGGCGTCTTCGAGCACGTAAGCAATCTCCGGCCCCTTGAGCATGTAGTTGATGGCGCCCGCCACTGCCCCCAGCTTCTGGGTGCCGAACAACGTGTAGTAAATTTCGGGTGCGTTCAGGATCATGACCGAAACCATATCGCCTTTGCGCACGTCCTGGGACTTGAGAAAATTGGCCACGCGGTTGGCGCGCGCATTGCACTGCGCATAGGTGACCACTTCATCGTAGTACAGCACCAGCGGCGTATCCGGTATCTCCGCGGCACGCTTCACCAGCATATCCGCCATGCTTTGGAATTCCAGTTGCTTGCCTTGGAGCGTTTCCAGTTCTTCGAGGGGGATCAGGGATCGTACGTACCGTTTGCTTTTATCGACCATTAAGCTTTCTTTCTGTCACGAAGGTTGCCATTCCGCCTGCCGGTCTGCCTGCCGCCTGGACCGCCGACCATTGAATGGAGGGAATATACCGGCGGAAGAGGCACTTGGCAAGGAATAAGGGGGAAGCCGGGGATGAGGCAATTTGGCCGTTTATTGCAGCCCATCCCCGATAAGCATCCTGCCACAGGCCGGGGTCCATGAGCTCTAGAAATCAAACTCTTCAATCTGACGGACCTTTTATGCAATTGTTGTAGCCAAGACAATTTTCCGGCCTAGATTATTGATTGAGTGTAGGTTGAATGATGGAACCAACGGAGGCGGCCATGAACGATGACAGGCAACGAATCTACGATCTTGTATTCGAGATCGTGGGCGAAGGCGGTTGCGCCGGGAGCTGCACCGAATCCGAGCTTTTTCAGGAAGATGGTGAATGGAAGATTTTTCTGTGCGGCTTTATGGAGCCCTGGAGCCTGGGAAAAACCATCGCGGAAGTGGAAAACAGGCTCAGGGAGTACGCAGGGCAGGGATTTGGGCTTTAAATCGAACGATTCAGATCCTCGAGGACACCGGGTGTGTAATTTCCAAAGACAAGCGTCTTCGACAAGGATGCTTATAAAAAGTAAAGGGCTCAGCAAAAAATGCTGAGCCCTTCTTTATATGTGGCGGGAGCGACGAGACTCGAACTCGCGACCCCCGGCGTGACAGGCCGGCGTTCTAACCGAACTGAACTACACCCCCGCAAATTGGGTCGATTCTTTGAATCGTTTATTCGTCATCGATGTTCAAGCCGTCCCGAATTCCGAATCAACGATTTATCATCTATTAACGCTGGTAGGCGGAACAGGGCTTGAACCTGTGACCCCCGGCTTGTAAGGCCGGTGCTCTCCCAACTGAGCTACCCGCCCCCAAATCATGGAACCTGCTGGGGTCCCAAATAGAACGCTTTAGCTAACAGCTCCCTTTTCCGATGTCAAGCGGAATTTGAGCAGGAACCGGTTGCATGCCGCCCGCCGGAGCCGACGCTTATGATGCGCCGGGTTCGGGATCGGCCTAATTGATCGGAGCATGCTCATCCGGCTTGGTGCGCCGCGATGAACTGATATCAAACGGCACATCATGCTTGCCAAACAAGCTTTCACCCTCGCCAAGCACAAGGGCATGCGGCAGCACCTCGTCCATATGATCCACCAGGACGATCTCCAATTGTTTGGATATGATGGCCGGAATATCCTTCAGGTCTTTTTCGTTCTCCTTGGGGATGACCACCTTTTTGATACCGCCCCGATGGGCCGCCAGAATCTTCTCTTTGAGCCCGCCGATCGGCAGGACACGGCCGCGCAGGGTGATTTCACCGGTCATGGCCACTTCCCGCCGCACCGGACGCCGGGTCAGGGCCGATACCACCGAGGTGCACATGGCGATACCGGCCGATGGGCCGTCCTTGGGGATGGCGCCTTCGGGAATATGGATGTGCAGATCCAGCTTGCGGTAGAACTTATCGTCGATGCCGAGCAGTTCAGCCCGTGAACGCACGAAACTGACCGCGGCATGGGCCGATTCTTTCATCACATCGCCGAGTTTGCCGGTCACCATCACCTGGCCGCGGCCGGGCATGCACAAGGTTTCCACGAACAACAGTTCGCCGCCGACCTGGGTCCAGGCCATGCCGGTGGACATCCCGATTTGGTCCTGTTCTTCGATCTCCAGGCTCTTGAAACGCGGCGGCCCCAGATACTGGATGATGACCGCCTCGTTGACGCGCACGGCCTTATCGGTTTTCTCCTTCGCCACCTGGCGGGCCACCTTGCGGCACACGGCGGCGATTTCCCGCTCCAGGTTGCGGACGCCGGCCTCGCGGGTATACCGGTTGATCAGCAGATTGAGCGCCTTGTCGGAGATGGCGATCTGCTCCGGCTGCAAGCCGTTGAGCTTGATCTGCTTCGGGATCAGGAAGGTCTTGGCGATGTTGAACTTCTCATGTTCGGTATAGCCCGGCAGCCGGATGATTTCCATACGATCCTGCAGGGGCAGGGGGATATCGGGCAGCGTGTTGGCCGTGGTGATGAACATGATTTCGGACAGATCGTAATCCAAATCCATGTAGTGGTCGTTGAAGGCAAAATTCTGTTCCGGGTCCAGCACCTCCAGCAGGGCCGCGCTGGGATCGCCGCGGAAATCCATGCTCATCTTGTCTACTTCGTCCAGGCAGAAAACCGGATTGTTGGTGCCGGCCTTTTTGAGAGACTGGATGATCTTGCCGGGCATGGCGCCGATGTAGGTGCGCCGGTGGCCACGGATTTCAGCCTCGTCGCGCACACCACCCAGCGAAAGCCGCACGAAGCGCCGGCCGGTGGCACGCGCCACCGACTTCGCCAGCGACGTTTTGCCCACCCCCGGAGGCCCCACCAGGCACAAAATGGGACCACGGATCTTTTTAACCAGCGCCTGCACGGCCAGGTATTCGACGATGCGCTCCTTGGGCTTTTCCAGCCCGTAATGGTCTTCATCCAGAATCCGCTCGGCCTCGGCGATATCGATGTGCACCCGGCTGCGCTCAAACCACGGCAGGCTGATGATCCATTCGATGTAGTTGCGCACCACCGTGGCTTCAGCCGACATGGGGGTCATCAGCTTGAGCTTCTTGAACTCCTGACGCACCTTTTCGGCCGCCTCCTTGGGCAGGCGTTTGCGCTTGATGCGTTTTTCGAGGTCCTGCAGTTCATCGGCGCCTTCGTCTTCGTTGCCCATCTCCTTGCGGATGGCACGCATCTGCTCGTTGAGATAATAATTTTTCTGGGTCTTCTCCATCTGTTCTTTGACCCGGTTTTTGATGCGCTGGTCCATACGGAAGACTTCCAATTCCATATTGATCAGTTCGATCAGTAAATTGAGCCGCCGCTCGATGGGCTCCGCTTCCAGCAGGCGCTGCTTGTCCTGTATTTTAAACGAGAAATGCGAGGCCACCACGTCGGCCAACTTGGTATAATCGGTGAAAGATCCGATTTTGGCAACCAGGTCTTTGGAAATGTTCTTGTTGAGCTTGGCGTATGCTTCGAATCGTTCTTTGACCGATCGCGCCAGCGCCTCGGCTTCGGCATCGGAAACAATCGAATCAAAAATGGGGTCGAGCTCCACCTGGAAATAATCATCCGTTTGAATGAACTTGCGCACGCGGGCGCGCACCTGCCCCTCCACCAGTGCCTTCACCGTGCCGTCGGGAAGACGCAGCAGCTGCAGGACCGTGCCGATCACCCCGATGAGGCTGATATCCTTTTCCGTGGGGTTGTCCACATTGGCGTTGCGTTGAGTAGCGAGAAATATGTGTTTATCCGCAGTGTTCATGGCGCTGGACAGCGCCGACACAGATTTGGGACGCCCCACGAACAGGGGCGCCACCATCTGGGGAAAGACGACGATGTCGCGCACGGGCAGCAGGGGCAGCACCTTGCCTCCATTATCTTCGTTTTTAAATAACCGCGATATATTAACCATTGTACATTCCTAACTCTGAGAAATTATCCATCGTTGATGGATTTGCGCACGGCCGGACGGCATCTTTGTTCTGTCGTTTAGGCCTGCGCGGTTTGGTCGGCTTCGAGGATCGCCTTCAGAATGAAACGTGAGCGGCGCGGCGGGTTTCGGCGGTTCACCTCCTGCGCAAGGAAAAGCCGATTTCCGATCTGTAAGGAGGTGGGTTCTGTCGGCAGACCGGGGCAGGGCCCAAGACCTGCCGATTACGCCTGCTTCTTGGTCTGCTCGAACAGCAGAATAGGGTCCTCATGGTGAAGCACCACATCCTCACCGATGACGCATTCCTTGACATTTTCGATCGAAGGAAGTTCGTACATGATCTCCAGCATGCAGGTTTCCAGAATAGCCCGCAGTCCCCGCGCGCCGGATTTCCGTTTGATGGCCTGATCCGCAATGGCCGCCAGCGCACTGTCGGTCAGGCGCAGATTTACCCCTTCCACCTCGAACAATTTTTGGTACTGTTTGACAAGAGCGTTTCTGGGCTCGGTCAGGATCCGCACCAGCGTTTTGGCGCTCAGCTCATCCAGTGTGGCAATCACCGGCAGCCGGCCGATGAATTCCGGGATCATGCCGTACTTGATCAAATCCTCAGGCTGGACTTCCTTGAGGATGTTGCCGGCAGCCTCTTTTTCCTTGATGATCTTGGCGCCGAACCCCATGGTCTTGGAGCCCAGGCGGCGTTTGACAATCTGATCCAGTCCACTGAAGGTTCCCCCGCAAATGAACAGGATATTGGAGGTGTCCACTTTGACGAAATCCTGCTGGGGATGTTTGCGCCCGCCTTTGGGCGGTACGCTGGCGGTGGTGCCTTCGATGATCTTCAGCAGCGCCTGTTGCACCCCTTCCCCGGAAACATCGCGGGTGATCGAGGGGTTGTCGGATTTGCTGGCGATTTTATCGATCTCGTCGATATACACGATGCCGCGCTTGGCCTTTTCCACATCATAGTCGGCATTTTGAAGCAGGGACAAAATGATGTTTTCCACATCCTCGCCCACATAGCCGGCTTCGGTCAAACTGGTGGCGTCGGCGATCGTGAAAGGCACGTTGAGAAAACGCGCCAGCGTCTGGGCCAGCAGCGTCTTGCCGCTGCCGGTGGGGCCGATCAGCAGAATATTGCTTTTCTGGATCTCCACATCGCTCGTGCTCAAAACCGAGTCGAGCCGTTTGTAATGGTTGTACACCGCCACGGCAAGGATCTTCTTGGCAGTCTCCTGCTCGATGACGTATTCATCCAGCTTGTGTTTGATCTCCTTGGGGATCATCAAGTTGGACAGCTCGCCGGCTTCCTTCTCCGTTTCCTCTTCGATGATTTCGCTGCACAGTTGAATGCATTCATCACAGATATAGACGGCCGGACCGGCGATCAGCTTTTTGACCTCTTTCTGATTTTTTCCGCAGAATGAACAAAAGAGGTTCTCATTGGGATCGTCTTTTTTTGCCATGTGGTTATTTCTCCGACTTATCGATTTGATCCAGGTCGTCGCGGTTACGGATCACATGATCCACGATGCCGTATTCCTTGGCTTCCAGGCCGGATAGGAACTTGTCCCGATCGGTATCTCTTTGGATCTGGGTGAGTGTCTTTCCAGTGTGTTCCTTGAGAATATTGTTCAGCGACTCCTTCATACGCAAGATCTCTTTGGCCTGGATTTCGATATCCGAGGCCTGGCCTTGGAATCCACCCATGGGCTGATGAATCATGATACGCGAATTGGGCAGCGAATAGCGTTTTTTACGCGTGCCGGCGGCCAGCAACAAGGCCCCCATGCTGGCGGCCTGGCCGATGCAAACGGTGGCGATCTCCGGCTTGATGTATTGCATGGTGTCGTAGACAGCCAATCCTGCCGTCACCGATCCACCGGGTGAATTGATATAAAAATTGATGTCCTTGTCCGGGTCTTCGGATTCCAAAAACAGCAACTGGGCGATCAGTAAATTGGCGACCTCGTCATTTATGGCCGTACCAAGAAAGATGATGCGGTCTTTGAGCAGACGCGAATAGATATCATAAGCCCGCTCGCCTCGGCTGGTTTGGTCAATGACCATTGGAATAACTGGCACTTGCAACTCCTTTTACTTAAGGTTTCCGCTTCACGTCCGGGCGTGGAGCAAAATTTCATTTAATTATATCTCTTATATCCAAGAGATCAAGAGGACTTATCGGCCGGCTTCCTGCTCAGTGGGGGAGTTCTCCTCTTTTTTGTCGGGCGGCGCCACTTCCTTAATGGTGCCGTTTCCCAAAATAATTTTCAATGCCTTCTTTTCAAGCAGCGTGTGCTTGAAAAAGGCCAGCCGGTCCTGATCCTGCCGGTAAAAAGCCTTAATGGCCTCCAACGGCTGCCGGTATTCGGTGGCCATCTCCTGCATGCCTTGCTCCAGCTCCTCATCGGTCAGGGAGAGGTTCTCCTGGTCGATCAGTTTGGAAAGAATCAGATGCCGGCGCACCTGTTTTTCAGCAACCGGCCGGTATTTTTCGGCCAGTATATCGCGGGATAAGCCCAGTTCCTCAAAGGACCTGTTGCTTTGGGAAAAGGATCGCTCGGCATCCTTGAGAATATGTTCCAGTTCCGATTCGACCATGCTATCGGGCACCTCGAAGTCGGTTTTCGACAGCAGTTGCGAAAAAACCTGCTCATTGAGTTCCTGCTCGACCCGCTTGTCATAGCCGTTTTGCAGATTTTCCCGAATCTTGCCTTTCAGAACCTCCAGCGATTCAAATTGATCTCCCAGTGATTTGGCGAAGGTATCATCCAGTTCGGGCAGAATTTCGCCACGGATCTCATTCAGTCGAACCTTGAACAGGATGTTCAGGCCGGCCAGATCTTTGCTGAAATAATCCTCCGGGAAAGTCACCTCGATCTCTTTTTCCTCGCCCACCTTCATTCCCACCAGGCCCTCGTCCAGGTCTTTGACCACGCGTCCCTCTCCGATCTTGGCCACGAAATTTTCCGTTTTCTGGGTCGCCTGGTGAGGTTTGCCATCCTTGAATCCCTCATAATCGATCACCGCCACATCGCCCATCTGGATGGGACGGTCCGCCTCGACTTTTTCGTGCCGGGCCATGTTGCGCTGCAACATCTGCAACTGCAGATCGATTTCTTCATCACTGACCGTGTAATTGCTTTTGGTCAGCTCCAATCCTTTAAAGGGTATATCGGCGATTTCAGGGCGTACCTCAACCGTTGCGTCAAATGCGTAATCTTTTTTCTCATCCAGTTCCGGCGGATCAACCTTGGGCGCACCCACAATTTTCAGATCCTTTTCCTGTATGGCCTCGATGAAAGCGTTTTGGATCAGCTTGGAGGTCACATCGGCGCGCACATCCTTGTGAAACATCCTCTCCAAAACCGAGCGCGGCGCTTTGCCCGGACGGAAACCTTTTACCTTGGCGGATTTTTTAAGCTCACCGTAGGCGTCATCGACCTGGCGGACCACATCTTCGCGGGGCACTTCAATGTGCAACACCTTTTTAACACCGCTCACACTTTCCATGGATACTTTCATAAGCTGATTACCTTTCTTAATCCATTATGAAGTGCCCCGGCCGAGCCACCTCAAAGGCACCTGTTTTATTCATCCTGGCTTTCAAGCCCTTCCGGCGCAACGCCGAAAGGAAATTGAGCATCGTCTCCCCGGCCCCCGTTCCGAACGTTCCGCACGCCTTGGCCATGGCGCATGCGCGGCCCATCATATTGTTGCGGCATCCGCCCGCTACCTGGATCGCTTTGCTGGACAGGATGCCGTGAAAAACGAAGAGTTGCGGCGCGCCGGCCGCCCGGACCAGGGGCGCGAAAACCCAGCAGAGAAGCACAATCATCGCAAGCGGACGCATGGATGGATGGTCAAATTGGTGCGAGAGGGGAGATTTGAACTCCCACTCTGTCGCCAGAGCTGGATCCTAAGTCCAGTGCGTCTACCACTTCCGCCACTCTCGCAAAAGCTATGGTCCGGACCCGATTTAGGTGCTTGACTTTCAATCATTTTCAACTAAACTGAGCTTTCAAAAAGGATTCAGTTAATATTAAACAACCATGGGTGTCAAGCGAAATTCAGCCGTCCAACGGCCCTGTAAAGCCCTGATCGGTAAAGCCTTTATCGGCGTTCTGATCGCGGGATTGCTGTTCGGGCCGGTGCCCGGGTCGATCGCGGACCCGCGCGACCCATTTGCCGTGCAGCGTGGAAAAGTAGCCCTGGATGCGGGACACGGCGGCAAGAACTTGGGCGGCCGCGGCCCACGCGGCGCCCTCGAGAAAGATATCTGCCTGTCCCTGGTCCGGCGCGTGACCACGGAGATGGAACCCGATTATCAGATCGTGCTAACCCGCAGTGATGATTACAACGTGGCCCTGCACGAACGCACCGCCCTGGCCAACAACCAGAAGGCCGAACTGTTCATCAGTATTCATACGGCCGCCGGGTTTCTGCAGGCCACCACCGGCATCACCATCTACTCGTTTCACCCGGTGGAAAAGGAAACGGGCGGCGCAGTGCCGCCATCGGCATCTGATGCAGGCATCTTTTGGAACCGGGCCCAGATGCCCCACGCACCCGCCAGCAGGGCTCTGGCCGAAACTCTCCGGCAAACCCTTTCCGCACTCCCCGGAGTGCCCGAGGTAAGGGTGTTGCAGGCACCCCTGGCGGTTCTTAAGGGCGCACAAATGCCCGCCGTCCTGATCGAACTGGGTTATTTGACCAATCCCGGCACCGAAGAAGGCCTCAACGCCGAAGAGCGCCAGACCGTCTATGCGCGCGCCATCGCCCAGGGCATCGACAACTACTTGGCCGCTGTGCGCCTCGATCCGGAATAAAAGTGACGTAAAAAAATGTTAATGGGGGATCATGGATTGTCAAATGGGGCCTCCATACAGCAGGATCGGCCTGGCCTTTTGCCCGTAATCCTACACGGCCGGCAGAGGGGTTACATTGCGAGTCGTCAGCTACATCAGGTATTTGCTGTTTGACATCTTTCCGCGGCCTTTGATATTCAGCGGCTTTAAATCGGGGCGTGGCGCAGTCTGGTAGCGCACCTGCTTTGGGAGCAGGGAGTCGGAGGTTCAAATCCTCTCGCCCCGACCAGTAAAAAAGGCTTACGGATGTTTCGTAAGCCTATTTTTAGGGTGTTTCTTGCCTGGGGGCCATCTTGGTATTGTTAGATAATAAACTAGGATGATCTCCTCTTTCCTGGCGGGTGGCTTCGGCAAACCCGTTGCCGTGTCCGTCCGAAGACAGGAAATGACAGCCCGAATAAGTCACCGAAGAGACTCAGAACCGAGCTTTAGTAAATCGCTTCTTTATCACAAGGACGTTGAAAGAAAATTTGCTGCAAAGACCGATAGATGCCAAGAGGTGCCCGGCTTTCACGGGAAGGCGAAGTAAAAAGCAGGACACCGCAAAAATCGTAAATAGCCACCATGATCTCGCACCAAGGGAATTTGTGTGAGAAACCTATCCTTGCGCACCGCCGTTCGCCCTTGAATCCATTCGCCCCCAGACCTCACTTTTTCGCAACCCAGCCCTAATTTTCGCAAGATCGCCTTAGACGGGTTGACATATCCCTGTTAGTGTACCCAGAAGCTTCCCTTTCACGGAAGCATCAGAGCGAAATACCACTCATCACAATTATAAAATACCACTCATCACATTATAAGGCCGGGGAAATCGCAGCGGAGTTAACTTTCAAGTTTTTCGGGAGGTGCAATCATATGGATACACTAACGAAAATTGCTCAACTCGTGGAAAAGGGACAAATCCAGGAGTCTAAGGCCACAACTCAAAAGGCCTTGGATGTCGAAAAAATTCCCGCCATGGAAATTCTCAACAAGGGTCTCATTGTCGGACTGGATGCCGTCGGCAAGGCTTTCAGTTGTCAAAAGGCTTTTGTGCCCGAACTCATGACGGCGGGCATGGCCATGAAGGAGTCATTGGAGGTCTTGCGTGCGACCTTCGAATCCTCTGACGCTCCCCCCATGGGCACCGTCGTCATCGGCACCGTCGAGGGCGACGTCCACGATGTGGGCAAGAACATCGTGGCCATGATGCTGCAAGGGGCAGGATTCAAGGTCCACGACTTGGGAATCGACATCCCTGTGGCAAAATTCGTGGAGGCGGTAAAAAAATACCAACCGGACATCCTGGCGCTTTCGGCGCTGTACACTCCTACCCGACTGGCCATGGCCGAAACACTCGAGGCCATGGTGGTCAATGGGCTGCGCAACAAAGTCAAGGTGATCATCGGCGGGGCGCCGATCGACCAGAACTTTTGCAACCTGATCAAGGCGGACGGCTATGCGCCCGATGCGCCCCAAGGGGTTCAAATGTGCAAAAAATGGCTTCGCAGCGCCAGTTCCGAATCCCACCCACACGGGCTGAAGGAGGAATCAGCATGAAAAACGATAAAGTCTATGAGGATAGACGGCAGAAGATCAATGAGTTGCGGGCCAAAAGCGAAAAACTGACCCCGCGGGAGCGCTGCGTCAAAGCCATCAACCACGAGGATTCCGACCGGGTGCCCATCGACAATTGGATGGTCCCGGAGATCAAGAAGCGCTGCATGACCTACTGGGGTTTGGATAGCGAAGCCGAGTTGTTGGATTTTCTGGGTGTGGACGTCCGTGACAACTACGGGCCTGCCTACGTGGGGCTGGAGTTTAAGACCCACCCCGACGGCACGGTGGAGGATTTGTGGGGGGTCCGGCGCAGGAAAGTGGTCTACGGCAAGGACACCGACCATCAGGGCACCTTCACGGAAGTGGCCCATTCGCCGTTGGAACACATGAAGACGGTGGAGGAAATCAACGCCTATGACCGCTGGCCGTCTCCGGATTGGTGGGACTATTCCAAAGTCAAGGAGGAAGGCGCGGCCTTGCACCCCAAATACTTTGTGCTCAACAAAGGCGACCGCCTGGACCGCACCGCCCAGCTCAAGCCCATGATGTACCTGCGGGGAATTCAGCAGACCTTCGTTGATCTGGCCCTAAACCCCAAAATCGTTGAGTGTATCCGTGACCATGTCGTGAACTACTTTGTCAATTACAACCCCAAGGTCTTTGAAGCCAGCGGCGGGGAATTCGACATGTTCATGATGGGTGACGACATGGGCGGACAGGGCGGGCCCCTGATCGGCCTGGACATGTGGCGGCGCTATTTCAGGGACGGGTTCCGCACATATTGCGACATCGCCCACAAGTTCGGCCTGAAGGTGATGTACCACACCTGCGGCGACGTCTACGCCCTTATTCCGGATTTCATCGAAAATGGTCTGGACTGTCTGCAATCGCTCCAGCCCCAGGCCACCAACATGGACATCAAACGCTTAAAGCAAGAGTTCGGCAAGGATCTCAGCTTTCAGGGGGCCATGGACATCCAGCAGGTCCTGCCCCTCGGCACACCCGAAGACGTCCGCAAAATGGTGAAGTACGCCATGGACAACGCCAAGAAGGACGGCGGCTACATTATCTGCACATCGCACAACATCCAGGTGGACACGGCCATCGAGAACGTGGCGGCCTTGTTCGAGGCCTACCACGAATACGGCGTCTATTAGAGCAAAGTCGGGCGCCGGCTGGAATGCCCGGAGGCAGGGTCTGATCGTTCATTTGCTGAAAGGGAGGGCCATTACCCCATGGAAATCATCGGCGAAAAAATCAACACCACACGCAAGGCTGTAGAGGCGGCGGTCCGGCAGCGTGACGCCGCCTTCATCCAGGATCTGGCCCGGCGGCAGGCTGAGGCGGGAGCCGCCTACCTGGACATCAACTCAGGCTTGCCTCTGGACCCCAGGGAGGAAGCCGCCGACTTCGAGTGGCTCGTGCCCCTGATCCAGTCAGTGGCGGATGTGCCGCTTTGCTTGGATACCGCGCATCCGCAGGTGATCGAAGCGGGTTTGCGTCTGCACAAGGGGCGGGCCATGATCAACTCGGTGAACGGCGATCCGGCCGTGCTGGAATCCATTCTGCCCTTGGCCGGACGTTACCAATGCAAGGTCATCGCCCTCACCACCAGCCGTGAGAAAAAAATCCCGGCCAACAGCGCCGAACGGTTGGAAATCGCCAAGGCCATCGCCCACCGCGCCGGAGAGTATGGGGTGCCCCTGGAAGACATCTATTTCGACCCCTTGGTGCTTTCCTTGGCCACCGACCAGAGAAACGCCTTGGTATTCCTGGAGACCTTAAAGGCCATCAAACTCGCGCTGCCCGGCGCTAAAACGGTCTCCGGGTTGAGCAATATTTCCTTTGGGCTTCCCAAACGCAAGCTGCTGAATCAGGCCTTTTTGGTATTGGCCGGAAACGCGGGCATGGACGCGGCCATTGCCGACCCCACTGACAAAGCGCTTATGGCCATGGTAACGGCCACCGAAGCACTGGCCAACAAGGATGAGTACTGCGCACGGTATTTACAAGCCTTCCGGGAAGGTCGGCTGGACCTTTAAAAGCGCCCGGCCGCCGATGGGCTGGGGTTGTCGGATCTGGATATTGGAAAGCGCGGCCCGGAAAAACAGAAACTTTAGAAAGGGGGGTGTTGTATGAGAAAAATCTTTTTCATGCTCTCGGCGGTTTTGATCCTGGTCGGGGCGGACGCTGGTTTATCGGCGGAAAGCGCCAAACCAGGCGACTTGAAAGAAGTGAATCTGGTGCCGGCCAAGGGTGTGGAGAGTCAGGCCCAAGGCAAGTTGGCGATCAACACGGCCAACGGAACCGATCTCGCCATCCAGATCAGCGGGCTGGACCCCAAAGGCGTCTATACCGCATTCTTTGTCAATAACAAAAGTTTGATGTTCGAGGGTATCGGCCCGGCACCGCATGTTCTCACTGTCAGCGAAACGGGGGAAGTCAATTTCAGGACGACCATGAAGAAGAACATCTACAAGCGCTTCGTCGAAGTGGGCATCTATCTCAACCCGGGCGGCAAGCCCATCGGCAATCCCGTAGGCGTGAAAGCGGCCCTGGGATCCCTGGTCGCGCCGGAAAAACCCAAGCCCATTTTGATGGGCAAACTCAGGTAAAAACCCGACTGAATTGGCAGGGGGTCTCTATTGAAATCTTAACAGCCCGCACGCAGGAGGAACAATGACCACAAGGACGGTTTATGATACGAGCACTATGACCAAGACGGACATCCTTTCCGCTTGGCGCAGCTGGCAGTTCAGGACCTTCGTCACCATCTGGATTACCTATGGTACCTTTTACCTGTGCCGCGCCAACATGTCCTTCGCCTTGCCCGGCATTTCGGAAGAGTTCGGCCTTTCCAAAACCATGCTGGGCCTTTTGGGCACAACCCTCTTCATCATGTATTCCCTGGGCCAGTTCGTCAACGGCCAGCTAGGGGACAAATACGGGGCCCGCAAGCTTGTCTTCGTGGGCATGATCGCCTCGGCCCTGCTCAACATCGTCTTCAGTTTCTCCACCGCCTTCGCCTTCATGCTGGTGGTGTGGGGCTTGAACGGCTACTTCCAGTCCATGGGCTGGGCGCCCCAGGTCAAGACCATGGCCAACTGGTTCACCGTGTCCCAGCGGGGCAGATGGATGGGGCTCATGGGCTCCTGCTACCAGATCGGCAACGCCTACTCGTGGCTGCTGGCCTCCTATCTGGCGGCCAACTACGGCTGGCGCAGCCTGTTCTGGGTGCCGGCCTGCTTGTTTCTCATCTCCGCGATCCATTTTGTCACCCGCCTGCGCAACGCCCCGGAAGAAGTGGGGCTGCCGACCATCGAGCAATTGCGCAAGGTCGCCAACGATGAAGTCGCTGTGGTGAAATCGACGCTCGACCCCACCTCCGCCCCGGTGTGCCAGGTGACTGAGGACAAGCATATGGGCTTTGCTTACACCTGCCAGGTGTGCCTGACCAACCCGCGCATCTGGGGGGTGTCCCTGGCCTTCTTCTGCCTGGACATCATCCGCTACGGCTTCTTCTATTGGGCACCGGTCTTCCTGATCGAGGTCCAGGGGGCCTCTATCAGCAGCGCCGGCCTGACGGTCGCCGTTCTGCCCCTGGCCGGATCGGCGGGCGCCATCGTGTGCGGCTGGGCCACCGGAAAATTCTTCGACAACCGCCGCGCCCCTGTCGTCTGCCTCTGTCTTTTCGGCCTGGCCGTTTTCTCCTATCTGTTCTACTATGCGCCGCCGGGAGCGTGGGTTTGGAGTCTGGTCTGCCTGGCCGTGATAGGCTTCTGCACTTACGGGTCCCATGTCCTTATGGTGGGGCATGCGGCCCAGGATTTCGCCGGCCGCAAGGCCGCGGCTTCGGCTGCAGGCTTCATCGACGGCTTCGGTTACATTGGCGCGGCTATGACCGGCATTTTCACCGGTTGGCTGGTGGACCATTACGGCTGGACGGCCGGTTTCTGGTACTGGATCATCGCCGCCCTGGTGGCCGCATTCATCATGTTGGCCCTGTGGCGGGTGCCTGTCGTGGAAGAATCCGAGTGTTAAGGCCTGTCTAACCCATGATCGACCCTATCCAAATAGGGACTCCTTATTCCAGCCTTTCCACAGGCAGGCCATAGGGAGTCCCTTGATCAGTCCTGCATCCGATGAGCGGTAAAGAGGCGCGGATGAAAATTAAGGTTTCATTTTTGCCCGGCGGGCGGGAAGCGCAGGTGGACGAAGGGGTGTGTCTCCTGGAAGCCGCCCGTCTTGCCGGTGTGGGTCTGGAGGGCGACTGCGGGGGGCTGGGAAGCTGCGCTAAATGCCGGGTGATAGCCCACGAGGGCCTCGCGCCGCCCACCGTTTTGGAACAGGAGCGGCTCGATAATCAGGACATCGCCCAGGGGATGCGCTTGGCCTGTCAGGCCCAGGTAAAAGGTCCGGCCCAAGTGACGCTATTGCCGTCGAGTACGGCCAGGCACCATATTCTGGAAGAGGGTGTCTCCCGCGCCGTGCGGCTCCAGCCCGCCCTGACCAAGCACTTCCTGCCTTTGGACGTGGGCGACTGGAAAAGAAGTGGACCATTGGCCGCTATGATCCGGGAACGGCTGGGGCGGGAAGGCGTGCGCAGGGCCGATTTTAGTGTTCGCGCTTTGCAGAGCCTGGGCGCCATCGATCCGGCCGGCCAAGAGGGCCTCACCGCCCTCCTTTTCCAAAACCAGGTCTTGGGGTTTGAGCCCGGCGATACCTCCGGCCAGCTTTGGGGACTGGCCGTGGACATCGGCACCACTACGGTGGTGGGCTATCTGCTGGACCTGACCCACGGCCGGATCGCCGCTGTGGCGTCAGCCCTGAACGAGCAACAGATCCACGGCGCCGATGTCATCACCCGCATCGATTACGCTCTGCACCACCCCCAAGGACTCGATCGCCTGCGGGAATTGGTGCTGTCCACCATCAACGGCATCATCGAGCGTATCTGCCAACAGCAGGGCCTGCCCGATCAGGCCATCTATAGTTTGATGGTCGTGGGCAACACCACCATCAACCAACTTTTCTGGGGCATCCCCCCCCGGCTGTTGATCCGGCCGCCCTACAATCCGATTGCCATGGAGGGCCTGAGCGCATCGGCCAAAGAGATGGGCCTGCGGATCAATCCCCTGGGCATGGTGTTTTCTCTGCCGCTGGTCTCCGGTTTCATCGGCTCGGATACCGTCGGGGTCGTGCTGGCCACCGGCCTGCACAAGAGCCGCAAACCCAGAATCGCCTTGGATATAGGCACCAACGGCGAAATTGTTCTGACCGACGGGCACCGCATGGCGGCCTGCTCCTGCGCCGCAGGACCGGCATTTGAGGGCGCTCACATCCAATGCGGCATGCGGGGCTGCAGTGGGGCCATAGACCGGGTCGATTTCAAGCACGGCCGCATCGCCTGCCACGTCATTGACGAGGTCCCCCACCAGGGCATCTGCGGCTCAGGCCTCGTGGACGCTGTATCCGGACTCCTGGCTTCCGGCCTCATCACCGCTGACGGCCGGCTGCTGACCCGGCAGGAAGCCGCCGGCTCGCCCTTTGCCGACCGCCTGAGCGAGGAACCCTTAACCCAGTTCCGCCTTACCGAGAAAATGCTCCCGCCGGCCAGCCGCCAGGTGGTGATCACACAAAAGGACATCCGGGAGTTGCAGCTGGCCAAAGGCGCCATGCTGGCGGGCGTGAGCATATTGCTTGACATTTTGGACCTGGGACCTGAAGATATCCACGAGGTCTTGCTGGCGGGGGCTTTCGGCAACTATGTGCGCCCCCGGAGCGCCTTGGGCATCGGTCTGCTGCCGACCTTTCCCCGGGCGAGAATCCGCCAGGTGGGTAACGCAGCCGGCAGCGGCGCGCGCATGGCCCTGCTCTCCCAAGCAGCCATTAAAGAGGCGATACGTATTGCCGAGCGCATCGGGCACATCGATCTGGCTCGGTATCCTGACTTCCAACACCATTTTTTGAAAGGCTTGGCCTTCCCTCATGAGCTGGCACGACCTGATCCCTAAAACCTCTATCTCCCAGGAAACCATGGAGGCCTTGGCCCCCGTCTTCGCGGCCCAGAAACTTTTCAACCAGGGGCACTATCCCGAGGCCGAGGCCGGTTTTTGCAAGGCCCTGGACCATTTCCCCCCCAAAAGCGCCGGTCGCGTATTGATTTACAACAAACTGGGCATTCTCTACGAGAAAATCGGCGAGTCCCGGCAGGCTCTGGACAGCTATGAGAAAAGCGTACAAGAAGGGGCGCTGACCCCCTTCACTTACCAGCGCATGTGTCAGCTGCACTTGGAAGCCAATCGCTTCCCCAAAGCTTTGGGCTGTGCCCAGCAGGGCATAAAGGTACTGAAAAAAGCCCGCACCAACCTCCCTCAGGAGATTTACTTCTGGTTCGTCTTTCAGAAGCTGAAGCGTAAAATCAACCACCGTCTGCGTTCTCCCAAGCGGGTCTGAACGCTGGCAGGCTGTGGATAAACTGCGCCTCGGACTGAGGGGCAAAACACGGTGAGGCGACAGCGCACCGGCCTAAATATTCAAACCAGCTGAAGGAAAGCGGCGCCACGGCTATCGCCGGATTTCAGCCGTGGGCGACCATGGTCCACGGGTGGAGAAATGTCGATCTCTTGGGAATAACAATGAATTTGATTCGACAACTCGAATGTGCCATCGTCAAGGGAAACACGAAAAAAGTCGCTGCCATAACCCAGGAGTGTTTGCAGGAAGGCATTCCACCCGCTGCCATCATCGAAAAGGCAATCCTGAAAGGCCTAGCGGTTGTCGGACAGAAGTGGAAGACCTATGAGTATTTCATCCCCAATGTGCTCGTTTCCGCCATGGCAACCAAGCTTTCTTTGGGCACGCTGCAATCGGCGCTCAAGGCGTCACCGCCGCCCACTATCGGAAGGGCTGTGGCAGGCACTGTTCGAGGGGACGTTCACGATATCGGCAAAAACATCCTGCTGATGTTTATGGAATCTTCGGGATTCGAGGTCATCGACCTGGGCATCGATGTCCCGCCCGAGCATTTCGTCAAGATGGTCAAAAGCGCCGAGCCGGACCTCCTCCTGCTCTCCTGCCTTTACACGGTGACCATGCACGCCATGGAAGATACGATCATCTCCCTGCGCAAAGCCGGTCTGAAGGGAAAAGTCAAAACAATTGTCGGAGGCGCCCCCATCACCCAGGAGTTCGCGGACCAAATCGGGGCCGATGGATTCGGGGTGGATGCCGTCGACGGGGTGAAAAAAGCAAAGGAGCTGATTGAAAAATCGAAACCCCTGAAACATTTCTCCTCTGCTGGAAAAAGAAATGCCTAAAAGCTTGGTATCCAATTTACGGGAAGAAAAGCTTTTGCTTCGAATGCTGGGTTCCTTCCGGGAAGCCATGAAACTGGAGGTGTATCTCTTTCCGATGACGAACAGGGAAGGGGTTCGCTCCTTCAAGGAGATGGGCCACCCCTATTGTCGGGCCATCCGCAGCTGCCCGCGGGGCGAATACAATTGCCTGCGGGACATCAACCGGGCCATCAACTTGTCGGAAAAAACCGGAGAGCCGTACATTTTCCAATGCCATGCCGACATGATCGAATTCACCGCGGCCTTCAAGGCCAGGGACGGAAATGCGGCGGCCTTTGTTTGCGGGCCGATGCTGCTGCGTCCCCTCAATACGCAAGTACGGCAGGGGATCGTGGATGGGACCAAGAACCTCGATCCGGAGCAATCGCGTGCCCTGGCAAGTTATATAGATAGTATTCCGATCTACTCGGAACGAAGAGTCCAGGCGGCGGCGGACCTGCTCTTTCTGATCGCCACCTATTTTTCCAAAATTGATCTGCTGACCCTGCACCAGCAGCATGAAATCTCTTTCCAGCAATCACTGCTCGCCGAAGGGCTGGTTTTGCGCAAGATTTCGGAACTGGATGAAGAAGAACCATCGCCCCAGCCGCCTTCCCCGAAAAGGGACATATTCAAGGAAAACGAACTGATCGATCTGATCAAAATCGGCGACCGGAAAAGGGCCAAAGCGCTGGTAGACGAAATACTGGGGACCGCCCTATTCCGAAGCCATGAGCACATCGGGATTCTCAAAGCCAGGGCCTTGGAGATTATCTTCGTCATCGCAAGGGCGGCAGTGGAAGCGGGGGCCAACCTGGAGGAGATTCTGGGGTTCAAATATCAATACGTGCAAAACCTTTCCAAGGACGACTCTCAGCAAACCCTCTACCATTTCTTGATGAAAGCCTTCGATCAGCTTTTCGAATGCATTTATCAGAACCGGAACATCCAGCATACGGCAATCTTCGCCAAAGCAAAGGAATTTATCTGGAAAAATCATAATCAGGAAATCTCTTTGAAGAAACTGGCGGAGGCCGTTGGGATCAACCCCTATTATCTAAGCCATCTGTTTCGTGAGGAAATGGGCACATCCTTTGTCGAATATCTCACCTCGGTGCGCGTATCCATTGCCAAAAACCTGCTTAAACAGACAACCATGAGCACCATGGAGATCTGCCTGGCGGTTGGATATATGGACCCAAGTCATTTCGCCAAGGTTTTCAAGAAACAAGAGAAAGTCTCCCCATCTGGATACCGGAAAAAACTTGCCGAGGCTGAGATAACCGGGTCATGAGCATTCCTTCAACTCTACGGCCGGTAAAGCCCCACGGGCAACTTCCCCCCTGGAAACGATCCCCCGGTGCCATCGTCGGGTTGGGGGCCAAGCAGCAGGACCACTCCCAACAAGTCGGCTTTCACAATGATGCAGGCGGCTGGAAAGTTTATCCACCTCAAACACGGGCCTTTTCTTCAACGTAGGGCGCTTTGCGGTCATCGCAGAGCCGCCGCGGGCAGATTTGGCAGTTCACAAAGGTCGCTTCCGTCGGAAAATACAGACCGGCGACCGATCGTCTGGGCAGCATCAGCAGGTTGTCCGTCAACCGGACACCTATGGAGGCTTCCACACCGGGCAACAGCGCAAACAGGTCCCTCTGGCCTTCGATCGGCCAGTCCTCCAGCGACCCGGGAGTCATGGAAGATATTTTCTCCAAGGCAAACCGGGCGCACAGGTGGCTTTCGAAAGCGCGGCGGGTTTCCCTCATGGCGTGATTCGCGATTTCCCCCAAAATATACTTGTCAAGCAGATCGGTCGTTTCCTCCATGAGCGCATCCACGGCAGCGCCAGCGGTCATCACAAAGGGGAAGACACGCCCCACTGCGTTTAAATGATCGCGCAACACTCGGCTGCGCAGATGCACGCCTTCAATTGTAACGCCTGTCTCCCCCTTATCCTCTACGAAGCACGCCCGGTAGGCTCCTTGGGCGGCAATCACCCCCCCGGCAAGTTTCACAAGCCGATTAACGTGTTGCCGATCGAAGACTCGCAGCCGTTTGGCAACGTGTGCGAGGTTGAGCTTGAGGGTATCGATTCCGAAAAGGTGCATGCCTCACTCCAGTGGTTCAGGTGGCTGATTGAAATAATTTCCCTATAAGAACGGCCCTCACCCATGTCGGCGTTCCAGTTGGTGAACATTTGGACCGAATGGATGTGCTTACACCTTTTACCAAACACCTTGAATTGTCAATTTGAAGGGGAGTTTTCTTGGAACTATGAAAATGGTGTTCAAATTGAAACGGCTTTGCCTGCCGCTTACACAACCGGGCTTCATTGGCATCATCACCCTGATGTGTTGAGGCGCGCTTTATTTGCTTGCGAAAAAGCGGCCGGGCCAATAAAAGTGAGCGCTTGAGCGGTGCCGGTCATTCGAGACAAGGGAGGGTTCTTTATGCGTCTGTCGCCGGAAGACATGCAAAAATTCTTCAACCCTCAAAGCATTGCTTTCATAGGCGTTTCACGCTCAGGCGGGCGCTTTGGAGGCATGAGCTTCTTCAGCAAATACATCGAGGCCGGTTATGCCGGCCGGCTGTACCCGATCAATCCCAAAGCGGACCGGATTCTGGGCATCAAGGCCTGGCCGGATCTTGCCGGCCTGCCCGAAAAGCCCGACCTCGCCATGATCGCCGTGGCGGCGGCCCAGGTGCCTGAGGTGATTGTCGCCTGCGCCCGTAAAGGCATTCACCACTTTCACCTGCTCACGGCAGGCTTCGACGAACTGGGCAATGCGGCCGGAGAGGCCTTGAAGCAGCGCCTGGTTTCGGTTTGCCGGGCGCACAACGTGCTGTTGATCGGACCGAACTGCATGGGCCCCTACCGGCCGGCCGCGCGACTGACCGCCTGGGGCGCCATCCCGGGGCGACCGGGGCCTCTGGGCATCATCTCACAGTCCGGCGGCATGACCCAGCGCTTGACCGAATATGCCGCCTCATTGGGCCTGGGCGTGGAAAAGGCGGTCAGCGTGGGCAACGGCAGCGTGCTGGATGCTTTGGATTTCCTGGAAGCATTCGGACAGGACCCGGCGATCAAAGTGATCGGCATGTACCTGGAGAGCGTCGCCGACGGGCGACGGCTGCTCGACCTGTCGCGCCGCATCGGTCAGGATAAGCCCATCATTCTGATCAAGGGCGGCGAAACGGAGGTGGGCGCGCGCACGGCCGCTTCCCATACGGGCGCAATGGCGGGCAGCCGCGCCATCTGGGAAGCCATGATCCGGCAGGCCAACATGATTCACGTGCGCACCATGGACGAATGGCTGGATGCCCTGATGACCTTCGCGCGCGTTGCACAGCCGGCCTCCGATGGAGTGTTCATCATCGGCGGGGGTGGCGGCAGCAGCGTGATCTACGGCGATACCTGCGTCCGCGAAGGGCTGCAGGTGCCCGCATTGAGCCCGCAGAGCATGGACGAGTTGCTGCGGATCACCCCCGCGGCCGGCTCGATTGCCGGCAATCCCCTGGACCACTGGCAGGTATTCAGCGATACGGCCTATCTGGCCCGATTGGTCGATATGGCCGAGCAGGACCCGGCTGTCTCCATCATCCTGGTCGATCGCCTGATCGCCCGCAACGCGTTTCACATGCAGGACACGCCCGATCCCACGCCCGAGACGATCGCACTTCTGAAACAACGCAAGGGCGTAAAGCCCATTGTGTTCGTGGTCGACTCGGAAGGCGGCGACCCTGAATTGGCTGCCCAGGGGGCGGCCATGCGGGCGGCTTTCAGCGAAGCGGGCTACGCGGTTTTCCCCGGGATTGCGCGAGCGGCGGCCGCACTGCGGCGGCTGGGCCGTTATTATGGCAAGCGTTCCCGCATGCCCGCCTCCCAACCCGGAATACATCCAGAGCGACTTTAGGCCGGCCGCATCGGCCGATCCACATCGCCATCACCTTATCCGCGCTTGATGCAGTTCATGCCGCTGTTTTTCCACTTCATCGCCATCCGTTTGAATAGACCCGACGATGCAAAGTAGATGACGTGGCAAGATCACGCGACAAGAGGCGAATCTCAACCACAGCGCTTTTTCAGTTCGATATGGGCAGCCTCCGCTCAGAATGAGCAGCGTCGATCGTTCGGTTATAAACAGCCGCAAAAGGAGGACCCAATGGCACAGAGGAAAATATCCAGGCGCAACTTCATTGCCGCGGCGGGCTTGAGCGCCGCGGCGTTGTCCTTGAACTGCTCGAAATTTTCCGCATCAGCTCCCAATAAAAGGCCTAAAGAGAAGCACCCTGTGGTGGTGATCGGCGCGGGCTTGGGTGGATTGACCTGTGCCGCCTACCTGGCCAAACAGGGTTTCCCGGTGACCGTGGTGGAGCAGCATTCCATACCGGGCGGGTATGCCACCGCATTTGACCGGGCCGGCGGAAAATTCACCTTTGAAGTGAGCCTTCACGGCACGGCCATCCATAACAATATCCCGGCGCAAATCCTGGACGAAATCGGTGTTTTGAAACACTTGGAAATGGTCCGCTTGCCCGAAGTCTACCGGATCAAAACCCCGTCCGATGAGCTGGTGGTGCCGCAGGGCGACCCCGAGGCCTTCATACGTGAACTGTCGCGGCGCTATCCGGAGGATGGGGAAGGCATCCGGCGTCTTATCGACGAGATCCTGGCTATCCATGGTGAGATCGAAAATTGGAGTCGAAAGAGTCTATCCGCCCAGAAGTGGACCAAAATCTTCTTCCCTGTCATCTATCCCAAGTTGTGGAAGGTGCGCGCCCAAACCTTGGCCGATCTGTTGGCCGAGCATATCCGATCGCCGCAGGTGCGCCAATTGCTCTCATGCATGTGGGGCTATTACGGCCTTCCGCCGAGCAAGCTGTCCGGTTTTTATTACGCCGTGGCCACCGGTGAATATTTGAAAAATGGTTCCTACTACATTAAAGAACGCTCCCAATACCTTAGCGACCTATTGGCCGAAAAGATCGCAAGCAGCGGCGGAGGCCTGCTATACGACACCAGCGCTGAAAGAGTTGTATTGGAAGGTGGGGCTGTGGCGGGTGTCGCCGTATCCGGCGGCCGCGTGCTGCCGGCCCGCCTGGTAGTCTGCAATGCCAGTGTTCCGGCCCTTTTCCGCGATATGCTGCCGCGCGCAAGCGTTCCAGACGGCTACCTCGCCAAGCTGAACAGCTACCGCCCCAGCATTTCGATGTTCATTGTATGGCTGGGACTGAATCAATCTCTGAGAGGAAGGATTCCCGGATTCAGCACCACCGTCCAGCCGCACCGCTCCGCGGAAGAGAGCTACGAACTGGCCCTCAAGGGGCATATTGAAAATGGGGCCTATGCGGTCTGCATTTATGACAATCTGTTCGAAGGCTATTCGGCGCCGGGAAAATCCACGCTGACGATCAGCTCGCTCTGCGGCTACACTCCCTGGCAGCAATTCGAAGCCGGTTACCGGTCGGGGCAAAAGGAAGACTACCAGGCGGAAAAGAAACGCTGGGCCGACATTCTCATCCGCCGGGCCGAAAAAGAGTTGATCCCGGGCCTCGCATCCATGATAGAAGTCCACGAGGCGGCTACGCCTTTGACCCTTTGGCGTTACACCGGCAGCACCCAAGGGGCCGTCTACGGATTCGAACAATCCATGGACAACGCCTTCATGAACCGAATCAGCAACAAGACGCCCATCAAGGGACTTTATCTGGCCGGCGCCTGGGGAAATCCGGGCGGGGGATTTTCCGGGGTCCTGCGCAGCGGACGGATGACATTCGAGCAGATCATGCAGGACTGGGGGACTTTTGACCATGTTTGATTTCCCGGACCATCCACAAAAGGCTTCCCCGGGCAAGATCGTCCAAATCTTGCTGGTTACGGCCGGGTTTAACACCGCCATCGCCGCCATGTTGGTTTTTGTGGGCTTTGGGAAACCCTTTTGGCAGACGTTACTTTTTTCCCAGAGCATCGGATTGACCATCTGCACCTGCGTCGTTATCGCCCTGCACATCATCAAGACAAGCGCCGTTTGGGTCCGCGCGGCTGTGCTCGGCTTTGTCATTTTGGCTGGAGCGATTCTGGGAACAGGCATCGGCACAGTGTTGCTCAGGCTGTCCGGCGACGCTTTTAGTGCCACGCGCGGCTTTCTGGTTCAGATCGTCGTCATCAGCGTGATTTTCGGCATAACGATCACTTACTTTTTCTTCGCAAGGGAGCAGCTGGCCGCCTCCGGCCAGCTGATCCAGGAGGAGCGGATCAAACGGCTGTCCGGTGAAAAACAGGTGCTGGAAAGCGATCTCAAACGGCTGCAGGCCCAGATCGAACCCCATTTTCTCTTCAATACGCTTTCCAATGTCGTGGGCCTGATGGATGCCGATTCAGCCAAAGCCAAATCGATGCTGCTGGACTTGATCCACTATTTGCGCACCACGCTCGGCCGGACGCGGGATTCGACCGGTACGCTCGGTGAGGAAGCCGAACTGATCAAGGCCTATCTGAATATCTTCAAAATACGCATGGGTGACCGGCTCGGGTTTACGATCGATATCGCCGATGCCCTGCGGGAGCATCCGTTGGCGCCCATGCTGCTGCAACCGATTGTGGAAAACGCGGTCCTGCACGGCATCGAACCCAAGATTGAAGGCGGCGAGATCCTGGTCCGTGCCGCGGTGCACGCCCGCCGCCTGGTGATCGACATTTCGGATAGCGGCGTCGGCTTTGCACAAAACGCCCAGGCCGGCGTCGGACTGGCGAACGTGCAGGAACGGCTGGCCGGGCTTTTCGGCGGGGACGGGCGCCTGCTGGTTAAAGAAAACCAGCCCTCCGGCGTAACAGTGACGATCGAAGTGCCCTTGGAAGAGTTCGATTCAAAGGAGAAGCATAATGAAGAGAGAAATGAATCCGCATGATGAAGAAAAAGATCCCATGTATCGCGCGGCGGAAAGGAGAGCCGCGGCAAAACTCGGCTTTTTGATTCATCTGTCCGTCTATATCCTTGTGAACTTCTTGTTGATCGTGATCAACCAGACGACCTCGCCCCAATACTACTGGTTCAAATGGCCGCTGCTGGGCTGGGGCATCGGGGTGATCATGCATGCGGTGGGCGTTTTTATTTTCACCGGCGGAGCAGGCATCAGGCAATGGCTGATTCAAAGAGAGCTTGATAAGATGAAGGCGCCGAAGGAATAAGCCCATGATCCCTGGAGCTGTTAAAGCCATCATCGCGGATGACGAAGCGCCCCTGAGGGCCTATCTGAAGACATTGCTGGCCGATGTGTGGCCGGAGCTGGAAATCTGCGCCGAAGCGGGCAACGGCATCGAGGCTGTCCGGCTCATTTCAGCCCACCGGCCGCAGGTCGCCTTTTTGGACATCCGTATGCCCGGGCTTTCCGGTTTGCAGGCGGCCGAAGAGATTGCGCACGGCTGTCGCGTCGTGTTTGTAACTGCCTACGATGCCTATGCGGTCGCCGCGTTTGAAAAGCAGGCTGCGGATTACCTGCTCAAACCGGTAACCCGCGAGCGGCTGGCGCGCACGGCGGCCCGCTTGAAAAGCCAGATGACCGACGCCTCGGCGCCGCCGCCGCAAACCTTGCAAGTACTTCAGGAGCTGATCGCCGCGATAGCGGCGCCGCAGGCGCCTGCTTTCTTGCAATGGCTGCGCGTGCAGCATGGCGACGGCATTCAATTGATCCCGGTGCAAGATGTCATTTACTTTCAAGCCAGCGATAAGTATACGCTGGTCAAAACCCGGGATCGTGAAGCATTAATTCGCAAAAGCATTCGCGAGCTCTCGACGGAGCTCGATCCCCAGCGCTTCCGGCAAATTCATCGCGGCACCATCGTGAACCTGTCTTGTATCGCCAAAGTGAGCCATTCCCTCACCGGCCGGGGCGTGATCCGCCTGAAAGACCGGTCCGAAACCCTGACGGTCAGCCGCAGTAATTTTCATTTGTTCAAGCAGATGTGAGGTCCGCGCAGGTCTCCCCTGCGCATCCCAAGGCGACAGATTCTTCTGCGGACTGTTCGAATTTGACGCCGGGGGCGGACCGGCATTCGGGCTGCGGCGTGGCGGTGCCGAGTTTGGTCATGACGATCTGCCATACCTGGTTGGAGCGGGCCCGGAAGGCCCCCGCACAGGACAACAGATAATAATCCCACATGCGTTTAAATACTTCGTCATATTTTGTCTTCAGCCGGTACCAGGCCAGCTGGAAGTTAGCGTGCCAGGCCATCAGGGTTTTGTCATAATGGTGAGCGAGATTGTGGCAGTCTTCGACTACGAAAAGGCCTTCGACCGCCCTGTTGATCTGAACGAGACTGGGCAGCATGCTGTTGGGGAAGATATACTTTGTCACCCAGGGGTCACAACTTGTCCGGGACCGGTTGCCGCCGATAGTATGCAGCAGGAAGATTCCGTTATTTTCCAAACAGCGATGGGCGATTTTCATAAAGGTGCGGTAGTTTTTGACCCCGACATGCTCAAACATGCCCACCGATACGACTTTATCGAACCGGCCGCGGATGGAACGGTAATCGCAATCTTCCACGCTCACGGGCAGACCGCGACAAAGTTCCCGGGCATAACCCAGCTGTTCCCTTGAAATGTTCACGGCGGTGACCGAACAGCCGATCCGCTCGGCCGCATATTTGGCAAAACCTCCCCAGCCGCAGCCGATATCGAGAACCCGGTCCTCCGGGGAAAGGTTCAACTTTCGGCACAGCAGGGCCATCTTGTTCATTTGTGCCTCGCCCAGATCGTCGGTGTCCTGGAAATACCCGCAACTGTACTGATGGTAAGGATCCAGAAAGGAGAAGAACAGATCGTTGCCGAGGTCATAATGCCGTTCGGCGGGTTTCCGGGATCCCCTGCGGGTCTGCAGATTGAACAAAAGCCCGGGCAAAAAGCGGATCAGGTAGCGCAGATCGCCGCGCACTTTGTCTTCGATCCCGCTGGCCAACAAACGGTACACCATGGCATCCAGCTGCCGGCAATCCCACCAGCCCTTCATGTAGGATTCACCCAGTCCGAGATTTTTGTACCGCAACACACTCCGGTAAAAACGGTCGTCATGCACCTGGATATCCCAAGGCGCAGACCCATTGACGGTAATGCCGGCTGAAGAAAGCAGTTGCACGACGATTGGTTCGGCTCTGTTCATGACACCCCCTTGTCGGCCGCGCGATCAGATGGCCATTTGTAATGTTTCTCCGAAGCGCTGATCCAAGCCGACCGATCGGCAGCAATGAAACTGCAAGAAGTGTCGAAGCGGAAACCCTTGCCGGGATTTTGATCAATGGAAAGGTATCCGCATGAACGGATGAAATGGGACCTGCCGAGGTCCACGGCGGCATCCAATCCTGTATGATCCGAATTTTACGCATACCGCCGGGTAAATGCAAGATTGGGTCGAGCAAAAATGGTCCTGGGCAAATTGAAGTTCACGCTCGCCATCGGCAGGCAGACGACGGTGGCTTGGCTGGGCGGCGGCCACGGCCATCCAGGCGCCACCCGCATGTATGGCTGGCACCTAGTTGGCGGCATCCGGGGGGCTAGTCTTCATGTTTGGCATGGCGCACGATTTCACCTTCGATCAGATAAATCACCTCCTCGGCGATATTGGTGCTGTGATCGGCGACCCTTTCCAGATGCCGTGAGATGAGCAGCAGGTTGATCAAGTACGCGACCCGGTCGGGATGGACCTTGATGGCCTCTTTGATGCGGTCGTACGCAAGCGTCTGGATCACATCGACCTCGTCATCCATGGTTATTACCTTAAATGCCTGAGCCACATCCTGGTTGACCATCGCATCCAGGCTCATCTTGAGCATGGTTTGGACTTTTTCAGCCATGGGCGCGTAATTGAAGACGAATTTCATCGGCGGCCGTTTGGCCATGATGACCACCCGTTCGGCGATGTTCACGGACTCGTCACCGATGCGTTCCAGATCGTTGTTGATCTTGATGGTCGCGATCAGAAAGCGCAGATCAACCGCCACAGGTTGATGCAGCGCCAGAACCTTGAGGCATTCCTCTTCGATCTCAACCTCCATGGCGTCGATTTCCCAGTCCGCATCGATGATGGTCTGGGCGATACCCGCATCGCGCGTTTCGACCGCCTGAACGGCCATGCGCGCCCGTTCTTCGACCATGGCGCCCAGCGATAATATCTTCTTGTTTATTTTTTCCAGTTCCCTGCGCAAATGCTTGGACATATTGCCTCCAGGACCGATTGCCTTGATTTTTCTGATAAGACCGGCGGTAAAGAACGTCTATCCGAACCGCCCGGTGATATAGTCTTGCGTGAGCTTGTGCCGCGGAGCGGTAAACACCTGCTCGGTATGGCCCACTTCAATCAGATCTCCGAGGTGAAAGTAGGCTGTGCGCTGGGAGACACGGGCCGCCTGCTGCATGGAGTGGGTTACGATCACGATGGAATACTGCCGCCGCAAATCGTCGATCAATTCCTCGATCTTACCGGTGGCGATGGGGTCTAGGGCGCTGCAGGGTTCATCCATGAGAATCACCTCGGGGCCCACGGCAATGGTGCGCGCGATGCACAAGCGTTGCTGCTGACCGCCCGAAAGGCTGGTCCCCGGGTGACTGAGCTGATCCTTGACCTCTTCCCAAAGGCCTGCCTTTCGCAAGGAGGTCTCCACGATTTCGTCCAATTCGGAGCGCGTGCGGGCAAGTCCGTGAATTTTAGGTCCATAGGCCACGTTGTCGTAAATCGATTTGGGAAAAGGATTGGGCTTCTGGAAAACCATGCCCACCTGGGCACGCAAAGGAACCACATCCACGTTGCGGGCATAGATGTCCTGGCCGTCCAGAAGAATTTTTCCGCTGACCCGGCACCCTTCGATCGTGTCGTTCATGCGATTGAAGCAACGGATGAACGTGGACTTGCCGCATCCGGAGGGACCGATCATGGCGATGACCTGATTGCGTCCGATATCCAGCGACACATCGCGAACGGCATGCGTCTGAGAATAATACACATTGACGCCGCGGCAGGTCATGCGCGGATTGCCCACAAAGGGCTGTCCGACCGTGGATTCCTTCCGGCCGGCGCCGGACGCGTCCGATGCGGTGGATCTATCTTCTCTTGCGGTGGCGACCTCCCCGGCGGGCTTCACCATCTCCTCCTTTTGTAGCTGCATGCGATACTTCAATCTTATCCAACCTTTCGCAAACGTATGCTGTCGATGTTATTGCCCCGGAATTGCTCTTTGCGCATGCGGGATGCTCTGCATCCCCCGCCGAAACATGCCTATTTCAGTTGATCGAGGGTAAGCGTCTTAAGCTCTTTGGCATTCTGGTGAAACTGCCTGCGTTCGGCATCCGGCAGGGGGATCAGGCCCTTGTCGCTCAAATATCCATCCATTCCCCAGGCTTTTTCGGAACTGAATTCATCCAGATATTCACGCATTCCGGGAATTCTGCCCACATGGACTTTCTTGACGTAAAAGAAAAGCGGCCGCGAAACCGGATAGCTTCCGTCGGCAATGGCCTCGAAAGTGGGTTCGACCCCCTCGACGCGCGCACCCTGGATCTTATCCGTGTTTTGATCCAAAAAACTGTACCCGAAAATTCCTATGGCATTGGGATTGGCCTCCAGTTTCTGCACGATCAGGTTATCGTTTTCGCCGGCTTCGATGTAAGCACCATCTTCGCGGATCGTTTGAGAGATGGCCGTGAACTGCCTGGAATCGGTTTTCTGCATGGCCTTGATCCAGTCGAAAGACCCGGCCCCCTGTTCCATCACCAGCTCGACAAAGGCGTCGCGGGTGCCGGAGGTGGGCGGCGGCCCCAGGACTTCGATCCTAACGGCCGGCAGTGCGGGGTTGACCTGGTTCCATGTCTTATACGGATTGGGCACCAGCTTCTGAGAGTTCGCGTCGGGCACCTGTTTGGCCAGCGCCAAAAACAGGTCCTTGCGCGTAATGCTCAGTTGAGGGGCTCGCCTTGAATTGGCCGCCACAATGCCGTCATAGCCGATTTTGACTTCCACGACATCGCTCACGCCTTTGCTTGTGCAGGTTTCGAATTCCGAGGCTTTGATCCGGCGGCTGGAGTTGGTGATGTCCGGGTGCCCGACCCCCACCCCGCTGCAGAAAAGCTTAAATCCGCCGCCCGATCCGGTCGATTCGATCTTGGGTGTTTTAAATGCTGTGGTTTTGCCGAACTGTTCGGCCACCACGGTCGCAAACGGGTAGACCGTGGAAGAGCCTACGATGCTGATGTAATCCCGGGTTGCCTGGGCGGCGGACGGCGCCGTGCTTCCCATCCAGAAAAGGACCGCCGCGGCGGCCGGCCAAGCGAGTTTTTTCTTAAACATGACCATCTCCTTTGTTTTTTGCGTTAAGGTGAGGGACTCTTTTCTTCAATACAACTACCAGCGGCGCTCGAATTTTTTGCGCAGCACTACGGCCATTCCGTTCATGAGGATCAGAAAGGCCAACAGCACCAGCGTGGCCGCTGAAGTGCGCTCAACAAAAGCCCGTTCGGGGCTGTCCGCCCACAAGAAAATCTGCACCGGCAAAGCGGTGGCCGGAGCGGTTAAATTGCCGGGAATATCCACGATAAAGGCCACCATGCCGATCATCAGCAGGGGCGCGGTCTCGCCGAGCGCCCGGGCCATGCCGATGATCGCGCCGGTCAGCATGCCGGGCAGGGCCAGGGGAAGCACATGGTGCAGGATCATTTGCATTTTACTGGCGCCTATGCTCAGCGCGGCATCGCGGATCGACGGAGGCACCGACTGCAAAGCCGCCCGGCTGGCGATGATGATGACCGGCAAAGTCATCAGGGTCAGCACCAGCCCGCCCACCAGCGGCGCAGAACGCGGCAGCCCGAAGGCATTCAGGAATACGGCCAGGCCCAGCAGGCCGAAGACAATGGAGGGTACGGCCGCCAGATTGTTGATATTGACTTCAATCAGGTCGGTCCAGCGATTGCGCGGGGCAAACTCCTCCAGGTACACGGCCGTGGCCAACCCGAGGGGAAAAGAGAGCAGCAGCGTTATCAGCAAGGTGAAAAAGCTGCCGTAAACCGCCCCCCGAATTCCGGCCAATTCAGGCTCGCGGCTGTCGCCGGCCAGAAAAAAGGCGCGGTTGAATTTCTTTTTAAGATCGCCCGCGGCCTTGAGCCGGTCGATCCAGGCCAACTGTTCGGGGCTCAAGCGGCCGCTTTGGGGCGCCAGATGGCCTTTCACCAGCATGTCCACATCATCGTCGGCCGGCACCCATATGGAACGGCGCGCGCCGATCAACGCGCGGTCCTCCAGGACCATGCGTCGCAAATGGAAAGCGGCCCCCGAACTGACCAGCCCGACCAGCCGGCGCTTGTCGCTGCGGCCGCTGACATCAGGAAACATGGCGTACAGCGACTCCTTCACCAAACCCGGATAATCGGCGCCCATCTCGCCCTGGCTGAAAAACTCGGCATCGAAATGGACCTTGAGCCGGATATGGGTCTGCAAAACGGCCGTATAACCGTTCCCCAGAATGCTGATAAACAAAAATGCCAGAAAGGCCAGACTGATCAGGATCGCCGCAATTCCCATCCGCCGGAAACGGCGTTCGGCCCGATAACGGCGTCGCAAACCGCGCTGGACGATGTCGCTGGGTTTGGACGGCGCATATTCCTTGGCCGGCGCGCGATCGTAAACCCTGCCGGTATCTTCGCGGATGACTTCCCTATTCATACTGCTCCCGATATCTGCGAACCACGTGCAAAGCGATGATGTTCAAACCCAGCGTGATCACAAAAAGAAGCAATCCCAATGCAAAAGCCGCCAGGGTCTTGGGGCTGTCGAACTCCTGATCCCCCACCAGAAGCGTGACGATCTGCACGGTCACCGTGGTTACGGTCTTAAAGGGATTCAGGGTCATGTTGGCCGTCAATCCGGCGGCCATTACCACGATCATGGTTTCCCCGATGGCCCGCGATACGGCCAGCAGCACCCCGCCAACGATGCCGGGCAGAGCCGCAGGCAGCACCACCTTCTTGATGGTCTCGGCCTGAGTGGCCCCCAGGCCGTAGGACCCATCACGCAGCGCTTGGGGAACGGCGTTGATCATGTCATCGGAAAGAGAGGAGACAAAAGGGATGATCATGATGCCCATGACCAATCCGGCGGCCATGGCGCTTTCCGAGGAGACATCCAAACCGATGGCCCGGCCGGCGGAGCGAACGACCGGCGCGACCACCAAGGCGGCAAAAAAGCCGTATACGACCGTAGGAATGCCGGCCAGGATCTCCATCAATGGTTTTGCCGCGGAACGGAAGCGTTTGCCGGCATATTCGGACATATAGATGGCGGCCATCAATCCGATCGGTACGGACACGGCCATGGCGATGGCCGAAATCAGCAAGGTGCCCGCGAAAACAGGCACCGCTCCAAAGGCGCCGCTGGACCCCACCTGATCGGTGCGGATGGCCATCTGAGGGCTCCAGTGCAGACCGAACAGAAATTCGGTCAGCGGAACCGATTGAAAAAACCGCAAGGCTTCGTAGAGCACGGACAAAACGATGCCGATAGTCGTAAAAATGGCAATGGTGGAACATGCCCCCAGGGCCCATAGCACCATCCGTTCCACATAATTGCGCGCCCGCAGTTTCGCATGAATGCGCCCGCGCACCGCCACCAGTCCGAGCACGCCCACGGACATCACCACAGCAGCCAGCGCGGTGTTGCCGATGTACTGAAGGCGTCGGTAATGCGCAGCCGCGGCCTGGGTGTGTCCATTGACCTGGCCCGGCGCAATGTTGCCGTCGACCATGTTGCGGATATCATTGATAACAAGGCTCAGGCGCGCCGGGGAGAGCGACTGCATATCGGCCGGCAAATCGGCGATCACCCATCGGGTGATGATGTGGGTGTCCAAAGACTGCCATACGACATAAATCAGCAAGGCCGGCAGGCCGCACCAAAGCGCGGTAAGCACGCCATAATAGGGCGGCCGGGAGTGCAGGATCCGAACCGCCTCCGGCCCGCCGGCAACGGCCATTGAACGCCGCAGGCCGGCATAGTAAGCCAGGGCGGTGAGGATCAGCAGAAGGATTAAAAGGGTTTTGGGCGTTATCATCGGGCGATTTCCGTGTTCATGTTCAGCCGTTTCTGCAAAGCTGTCGGCAAACTAACCCGGCGCTGTTTGGAAATTGTTCAGCGAGGGTTAGAATTTGGTTTACCTCGCCGCTTCCGTGATCGATTGGGCGTCAAACACCTCGACTGGTAAAATGGCGGGCAAAGCCCGGGCCTTTGGAGCCATTGCAAGCATGGCTGGAACGGAAAAGGCTTGGCAAGCGTGCGCGGGCGAGCTAATTAGCAGTCCGGCGGGTGCGTTGAACGTCCGGAGACGGCCGGAGCCCCGAGTGTTTTGTCAAACCCTTTGAATTCAAATCGTAGATGCGATGGGCTTGAACATTCTGATCATTTTAGGTCACCCCGACCGCTTCAGTTTCAATCATGCGCTTGCCCGGGCGGTATGCGCGGTGTTGGTGGAAAACCGCCACCAGGTGGTGTTTCACGACCTGTACGCGGAGGGCTTCGATCCGTTCCTTGCGCCGGAAGAAATCCCGCTCGACGGCAGGGTGCCGGCGCCGATCCGGCAACATTGCGACCAGCTGCAGTCGGCCGACGGCATCGTGATCGTCCACCCCAATTGGTGGGGGCAGCCGCCGGCCATATTAAAAGGCTGGATCGACCGCGTCGTGCGTCCCGGTGTTGCCTATCGATTCGAGGAGGGCGACTGCGGCGAGGGAGTGCCCGTCGGTCTGCTCAAAGCCCGCACGGCGCTTGTCTTAAACACATCCAACACTCCTGAAAGACGGGAATTCACCGAGTTCGGCGATCCGCTGGAGACCATATGGAAACGGTGCATTTTCGGCCTGTGCGGGGTGCCGCATGTTCGGCGCCGCATGTTCAACGTGATCTGCACCAGCTCACTGGAACAAAGACAGGAGTGGCTGGCCGAAGCCCGGAAACTGGCGGCCGAACTCTTCCCGGCGCAGATTCAGGCTTAGTTGTTGTCGGTCCGGTTCTTCCGATGGTCTTAAAAAGTCCCTGAACCGTTCACCTTGGCGCAGGCCTGAACCGTTTTTTCAAACTGTTCTTGATTTTCCTTTTTTGCTCGTTATCGTTTAACCTGCATCGATTCTTTTCCACCCCAACTACTTACCCGTCCCCGAAAGGCACCCCATGCAAAGAAATGAATTTTCATTCTTCCATTCGCTTCGCGTCCGGTACGCTGAAACAGATGCCCAGGGAGTCGTATTCAATGCACATTATCTGACGTGGTTTGACACCGCCATAACAGAGTATTTGCGCGATACAGGCTACAGTTACAAAGAGCTTTTTACTTCGCGCGATTTGGATTTTCATCTGGTCAAGGCCACGGTGGAATACTTGCGCCCGATCGGATTCGACGATGTGGTCGAAGTCGGTGTACGTGTCGCACGGATCGGTAATTCGAGCGTTACGTTTGCTTTGGCCGTCTTTATCGCAGGGCAAGCGGAATGCCGCTCCCGTGGAGAGATCATATGGGTTTGCGCGAAAGTCGGGACCCACAAATCCCATCCTCTGCCGCCTGACGCCACAGCCCTGCTCGGTGCGTTAGACTCAAGAAGGATGCAGGGGTAGGGATGATCATGCCTGCAACATGGTTCTCCCGGGGCAGGGCCTTTGGACTTGGGACGGCAGCCACATGTTCTCTTGATGAATTAATATCCTCAAGCTTCGTTTGTCAGCTGCCGATAGAGTTAACGGTTCCGCTTGGTAGTCATAACGAAGCTGCTGCTTGCCATGACAGGAACCACCACCTGAGCTCTCGGAAGGGCCGGGAGCCCGGCCGTTGAACACTTCACCGATAAAAAATAGCGGGGTTTTGAAACAACTTCCAGCCATTTCGCAAGGAGAGCAAATGCCCAACACCATCGCGCATTATCAACGGCTGAAGCAAATCGAGCTTGAAATCAAAGAAGCCAGGCAACGTCTTCCGGCCCACTCGGTCAAACCGGTGTTGATGCAAGCCCTTTTTACGCTCGAGGACGAGCGTGACGCCATTTTGAAGCAGCTGCGGGCTTTGCCCCAGGATCCCGTCAATCCGTTGGGCCAGCCAAGGCCGTTCGGCCTGGCGCCGCCACTGAACTGAGAAACGGGATTTGCCTGCGCGGACTGACATCACGCGGCATCGTAGAGCGCCCTGCCCCGCGGCCAGGCTTTCATCACCTGCCGCATGAGAGTCAGCTCCCCCGTATGATACGCATTGTGATCGGCCGCGAGCAGAATCTCCCTGAAGATGGTGTAGGTTTTCGCGTGGGGGATGGGCGCAAGCAGGTCCGTTTGCAGGTCTGCGGCCATTTTTTCCAATGCGGCACGCTCCGCAAGGAAGCTGCGGATGGTCTTCCGCCATCCGGTTTCGTCCGTTTTCTGGGCGGGTGAAGGAAAATAGCCTTGCGGCCACTCCGGCGATACATGCCCGGGGTCTTGAATGAAAGCGACAATATCCCAGAGCACCCTGCGCATGTGTTCGATAATATGCCAGGCCGAATAAGGCATATGCGGCGCCTTATCGTTGATCCGGGCGAGCGGGAAATCTTCAACGACCTCTTCAAAGGTCATGTGCGCATTGCCGCCGCGAAGCAATGCCATCAGCTCCGCGCGAAGAACTTCTTCCTTTCGCATAACAAATCTCCTCCTCCAATTGTTATGGATGTAGTTTTTCTTCCGAGTGCCCAAAGGCGGGCTTCAGGACCTGAGTCCGGCAAGAAAGGCCAGGACGAAATCGATGTGCCGCCGCATTGTGGTGAATGCCTGAACCGGATCACGGTCCCTGATGGCATAAAAAATGGAGCGGTGTTGCTCCAGGATAAGTTCGATGTTACCCGGCTTTTCGTAAAGCTGAACGAGATTTTCCCGGATGCCGTAAAAGAGAAGGTCGTAAAAGTTTTTCATGATATGGACCTGGAGCGGGTTTTTCATGGCAAAGGAAATCGCCATATGAAACGATACATCCGCTTCGGTGCCCAGCCGACCGGAGGCCACCTCTTCATTCATCTCCGTGAAGCTTCTTTCAAGAAATCGGATGTCTTCCTCGGTGGCCCGGCGCGCCGCATAGGCTGCGGCATTGCACTCCAGGCCCATGCGCACTTCCAGAAGATTCTCAAGGGATGCGTCCTGGGCCGCCATGGCCTTGGCCAGTGGATTCTGGGTGTCAACGGGAACGCGCACAAAGGTGCCCTGCCCTTGGCGGTGCTCTAAAAGTCCAGTGGCGACCATTTTGCTGATGGCATCCCGAATCGAGGTTCGGCTGACCTTCAAGATTTCGGCCAGTTCCCTCTCAGGCATGATCTGCTGGCCGGGCTTGAATTCTCCGCGAAGCACCAATTCCCGAAGCTGGTCAAAAACCTGGTCCGAAATGCGCTTCGGTTTGATTGGCTTTAAAGAGGGCATTTGGTTTAATTCTCGACTTCTGCAAAAATTTCGATGGGGTGGCGAACGGCAACTCTATTTCCCGCCCTGGAAAGCACATCCGAGATCTGCATCATGCAGGCCGGGCAGCCGGTAGCCACCACCGAAGCACCGGTGTCGACGATCCGCTTTCCCTTGATCTTGCCGAGCTTAGTTGAGATTTCGTAATACTGCAAATTAAATGTCCCGCCCATCCCGCAGCAGGCATCCGGGTCGTTCATCTCAACCAGACGGCAATCAGGGTTGGCCCGGATCAACTGTCGGGGCTCGGCAAAAACACCGAGGGATTTTTTCAGGTGACAGGGATCATGGCAGGTGACCACTGTCTTGGCTGCCTTTGTCACGGCAGGGGCCGGATTGAACTGTGAGACCATGAAGGCGTTGATGTCTTGGGTCTTAACGGAGAGGCGCGCAACGCGCTCCTGAAACTCGGCGGTTTGGTCATGCACCATGGCCGGCCACACCTTCTTGATGGTCGAAGTGCAAGTGGCGCAGGCAGTCACGAGGGTGTCGTACGCTTGAGCTTCGAACAGGGCCAGGTTGTGTTTCAGCAAACTGAGAAATGTTTGCCTGTCTCCGGAAGATAACGCCGGGATCCCGCAGCATCCCTGCGTTCCGGGAAGAAAAACGCCAACCCCGTATCGGCGCAGAATCTTTAAGGAGGCCCTTGCGATTTGCGGAAACACCTTATCGATAAGGCACCCGACAAAGAACCCGACACGCAGGCCGCCACTGGTTCCCGAAGGGATGATCATTGGCGGGGTTTCCTGGTGGAAGGCTTGCGGGGCCAAAGTCCGAAAGTGCCGACCTCCCAGCAAAGGAGAGGCGATCCGCGCGCAGGAGGTGCCGATGACATCGTCGACCGGTTTTGTAAAAATTGTCTGAAATCGGCTGGCCCATTCGACCACCCGGTCGAAAATTTGCGGGTGGGCCAGAAGGCCTCGCAAAACCATGCGCTTGGCGGGTGGAAGCCCCAGAAAACCGGCTAGAATCGCCCTTGCCTGGAGAAATATATCGAGCACTTTTACACCGCTGGGGCAGTTGGCGGCGCAACTGCCGCACAAAAGGCAACGATTGAGACGCTCATAGGCCCCCTCCGGATTTTCGAACATCTCCTGCATGAGACCGTCGAGCAGCGCGAGCTTTCCACGCGCCACGTCGGCTTCACGTCCGGTTTGCGAAAAGACCGGACAAACCGCCTGGCACATGCCGCAACGCATGCACGCCACGAGCCCATCTTCCAGCTCGCGCATCAGGTGAGCGATGGCCTTGATATCTGACATTTTTTTCAAACCATTGTGACCTTTGTCAGAAACATCCACGCAAAAAGTGTGCTTCATCGCGAAAAGCCATACTTACGATGTAAACACACTATCTAAGCCTGGATGCTCCATATATCTATATATCTATGCTTTTCCCTGTGTCTGTGGGCTAAAAGAAAAAATCCCCCTAAGTCCCCCTTTTTCAAAGGGGGATTTTCATCCGCTCGTTCCCAAGCTCCAGCTTGGGAACGCAACCCGGAAGCTCAAGCATCTCTGCCCTTCCCCGGTCTGCGGATACATGTTCGAGCGCAGCCGGAGCATCGATTACGCTGGTTCCCAAGCCGGAGCCTGGGAACCAGCGTAATCGATGCACTAACCTGCCTTCATCCTTCATCCGGTTATGCCGGTAACAGATGGCCTGTTCAGCCGATGATCTTGCCCGGATTCAAGATGTTATGAGGATCCAGGGCCGATTTGATTCGCTTCGAGTAGATGATGGTGGCCGGGCTGGTCTCTTTTTCAAGATAGCATGATTTTGCGATGCCGGTGCCATGCTCGCCGGAAAGCGTGCCTCCCAAGGCCAAAGCCCGATCGAAGATGGCTTCGATAGCTTTTTCCACCCGCACCCATTCCTGGCGGTTGCGACGATCGGTCAGAATCGTGGGATGAAGATTCCCGTCGCCGGCATGCCCGAAAGTGCCGATCGGCAGCCCATACTCGGAGCTGATTTCCTGGATCGCCCGGACCATATCCGGGATTTTGCTACGGGGAACCGTGGCGTCTTCTAAAATGACGGTCGGTTTGAGTTTGGCCAGGGCCGACAGCGCGCTTCTTCTGGCGCTCCAAACCCTGTCGCGTTCCGCATCGTCTTGCGCCACGCGGATCGAGGAAGCCCCTAGGGTGCGACAAAGGGTTTCCACTTTGTGGGCATCTTCTTCCACCTGGGCCGGGTGGCCGTCCACTTCAATCAGCAGCATGGCGGCCGCGTTCACCGGCAGCCCGGCATGGCTGTAATCTTCCACGGCGCGGATCGTGAAGCTGTCCAGAAACTCCAGCGTAGCCGGAATGATCCGGTTGGCGATGATCGCGGCCACTGTTTCGGATGCTTTGTTGATGTCGTCGAAAACAGCCATCATGGCTTTGCGGTGCGCAGGCGGAGGAATCAACTTCAACGTGATCTCGTTGAAAACGCCCAGGGTACCCTCGGAACCCACCAGCAAACCAGCGAGATTGTAGCCTGTGGCGCATTTGACGGTTTTTGATCCGGTTTTGATCAGCTCTCCATTGACGTCGAAGAACTGAATCCCCATGACGTAATCGCGGGTGACCCCATACTTGAGCCCCCTCAGCCCGCCGGCGTTTTCCGCCACATTGCCTCCCAGCGTGGATACCGACTGGCTTCCGGGATCGGGGGGATAGAACAGGCCCTTTTTCTCGACCGCCGCCGCCAATCCGGCCGTGATCACACCGGGCTGAACCACGGCGAACATGTCCGCTTCATTGATTTCCAGGATCCGGTTCAAGCCGTTGGTCAACAAGACGGCGCCGTTTTCCTTGGGAATGGTCCCTCCGCTCAGGTTGGTGCCGGCGCCGCGCACCGTCAGGGGAATCCGGTTCTCATTGCACAGGCGAACCGCTTTGCCCAGCGCTTCACCGGATGTAGGCCGAAGCACAAGGGCAGGGATTACCGGAGCGAGAACCGCTGCGTCGTAAGAGTAGGTGACCCGGTCGGCCGGATCCGTAAAAACGTTTTCTTTCCCCAAAAAAGTACTGAACTCAGCAAGCAGGGCCGGAGTGATCATGGGTGCCTCCATGCCATAGCGGATTTCCTGGATAGGTATTTGGTATGACCAATGTTCAAATTTTCAGGAGAACCCCTTAAAAATAGAAGATGCCATATCCCTATCAAGCCGGCTCAATTTTGACAAGGGATTCTTCCTCTGCTTGACACTGCCGGCATGGAACGCTACAAATGGTATAACCATTCTTTCTGCCCGGGTTCTTCTTTTGTATTGCAGCGCTTTTCGGTTTCTGCCCCGGATGAAATTTTGCCGGACGACGGAGTCATTGGACATGGATGCGAATCGGGCAAAACCATCGAAAGTCTATTTTTTCGGCACATGCCTGATCGATTCGCTCTTCCCGCAGGCGGGGGTGGCAGCGATCCGGCTCCTGAAGCGCGAAGGCATGCAAGTCATATTCCCTGCCGCCCAGTCGTGCTGCGGGCAACCCGCCTACAATGCCGGCTTTTTCAACGAGGCACGGGCAGTGGCGCGAAAACAAATCCAGTTGTTTTCCAAACCCTATCCGATTGTGGTCCCCTCCGGAAGCTGTGCCGGCATGATGAAAATTCACTACCCCGGGCTTTTTGCCGCAACCCCGGATTTCCAAGAGGCGCAGCGTTTTTCCGAACGGGTATACGAGTTTTCCGAGTTCTTGGTCCGGGTGCTCGACATCCGGCTCGAAGATCGCGGACAGCCCATGCGGGTGACCTGGCACAGCTCCTGCCATGCCCTTCGGGAAATGGGCGTCATCGAGGATTCCAAAGCTCTGATCCGTCAGCTTGCGCGTGTTCAACTCGTGGAACTCGAGCGGGAGGAGGAATGCTGCGGGTTCGGGGGCACGTTTGCAGTGAAACAGCCGGCCATTTCCGCTGCTATGGTCGGGGACAAAATCGATGCCATCGCTCGCACGGGCGCATCCGCCGTCCTTTCCGGCGACTGCGGCTGTTTAATCAACATCAACGGGGCTATGGCCTATCGCCAAAAGGATATTCCCGGAATGCACCTGGCTCAGTTTTTGTGGGAGAGAACCGATGGAAACCGCAACTCCCTTTGATTTCAAAAAAAATATCGACAAGGCGCTCTCCGATCGGCAGTTGCGCAAAAACCTGCGATCGGCGATGGATATGCTCGTTGCCAAACGCAAAGCGGTTTTTCCCGACACGGACAGGCTGGAAAGACTTCGTCACGCCGGAAACGCCATCCGGCGGAATGCTTTGAACAAATTGCCGCAACTTCTGCAACAGCTTGAGGCCAAATGCGCAGAAAACGGCATTCGGGTTCACTGGGCCGAAACCACCGCGCAAGCCAACCAGATCGTGCTTGCAATCCTGCGCGCTCACGACGCCCGCCAGCTGGTCAAGGGCAAATCCATGGTTTCCGAGGAGATGCATCTGAACCATTTCCTGGAGGACCACGGGATCGAAGCCATCGAGACCGATCTGGGCGAATTCATCATTCAGCTCGGCCATGAGACCCCTTCGCATATCATCGTGCCCGCCATACACAAAAACAAGGACGAGGTGGCCCGGCTCTTCCATGAAAAGATCCCGGACACCCCCTACACCGAAAATGTGGAGGAGCTGACCGCCATCGCGCGCAACACGCTGCGAAAACGATTCGCCGAAGCCAAAGTGGGGCTTTCCGGGGTGAACATGGCGGTGGCCGAAACCGGCACCCTGGTGTTGGTGGAAAATGAAGGCAACGGCCGCATGTGCACGACGGTGCCCGATGTGCATGTCGCCGTCATGGGCATCGAAAAGGTGGTCGAAAACCTCTGCGATGTGCCGCCGCTGCTTCAATTGCTCACCGGCTCGGCCACCGGTCAAATCATCACGACCTATGTCAACATGATCACGTCGCCGCGCAAATCCGGCGAGAAAGACGGCCCGCGGGAAGTTCATCTGGTTTTGCTCGACAACGGGAGGTCGCGCATCCTTTCCGATCCGCAGTTCCGGCAGACCCTGCTCTGCATCCGATGCGGCACATGCCTGAATCACTGTCCCGTCTATATTCGCATCGGGGGCCATGCTTACGGCCATGTCTATCCGGGTCCCATCGGCAAGATTCTCACCCCATTGACGGAAGGACTCGAACGCACCGGCGAACTTCCCACAGCTTCGAGCCTCTGCGGAGCCTGCGCGGAAGTCTGCCCCGTGAAAATCCCCATACCGGATCTGCTGCGCCGCCTGCGCCTCGAAAGCATGCACGAAAATACTTGCGGAGTCGTTGCAGGCGCCGGTTTCAGGAAATCTCTAGCCGAAACGCTGATCTGGAAGGGGTGGGCGCTGGCCAATGTCCACCCGTTATGGAATCGAATCGGCGTCAAGGCGGCCGGCTGGATGGGGGCTCGCCTGCCGCGCGTCGGCCCACTCAAGCAATGGACCCGCGTGAGAAAGGCGCCCCGGGTGGCCTTAAAAACCCTTCACGAACGCGTCCGGGAAGAAGGGGTGAGCGATGACCAATAGCGCCCGCGAAAGGATTTTTGCCCGGCTTTATGCAGCCGGTTTGAAAAAGGAACGCTCCGCGCCAGTCGAGATGCCGATGCCGGAAACCTGCAGCCGGCAGGAAAATATCGAACGCTTTCGCAAACAGATGGCCTCCATGCGCACCGAAGTCCATCTGGTGCAAGCCGGAAAATGGACCGAACGGCTTAAAGCCATTGCCCGGCAAAGAGGTTGGAAAGAGATCATCTGCGGGACCGACGCCTTCATCGCTGGCGAGCTGAAGTCGGCCTGGAAGGAGGAGGCCGAGGGGCTTGCGGCCTTGACCTGCTACACCCAGCCCGTTGAATCTTTCAAAAAGCAATTGTTTGGCATCGACGCCGGTGTGACCACCTCCGCCGGGGCCGTGGCCGACACGGGGGCCGTGATCCTCTGGCCCACACCCGCCGAACCCCGGCTCCTTTCCCTGGTGCCCCCGGTTCACATCGCCCTGGTGGATGCCGGCAAGATCTACAATACCTTAAATGAGGCCATGCAGTCGCAGGGCTGGAAAGATCGAATGCCCACCAACGCCTTGCTGATCTCCGGCCCCTCCAAGACCGCCGACATTGAATTCACCCTTGTCTTCGGGGTTCACGGCCCCAAGGAGCTGATTGTGATGATTCTGGAGTAGAAGTAGTCTTCATCTTTTTCCGAACCCGTCAAATTATCGTATTCGTAATCGTATTCGTAATCGTATTCGAAGCTTAGATGAACGATGACAATTACGACAACGATTACGAATACGATTTGAGAAGAGGCGGAATCTTGGATGGGCACTAATTCGTAGTACAAAAATCGAGATTGGTTTTGGCCGGTGAATGGGGCAAGTTTCGGGGGGCAAGTCTCGGGATCGAAGTCGCTGCCGGTATTGAATCCGATTGCGACCCCGACCCCGTATTGATTTGCGGCCTGTCATTACAACTACCTGATGGCGGCTTCTCCAAAAGCAAACCTGGGAAGCCACAGGATGATCTCCGGAAAGAGGACACATAGAATCAAGGCGATCCACTGCAGGCCAATGAAGGGCAGTACCCCTTTATAAATATGCGCAATGGTCATGCTTTTCGGCGCGATCCCCCTCAGGTAGAACAAAGAGTATCCAAAGGGCGGGGTCAGAAACGCCATCTGCAGATTCACGCAGATCAGGATTGAAAACCAGATCAGGTTGAATCCCATCTCCATGGCCACCGGCATGAAAATCGGGATGACGATGAGAAGAATCCCCAGCCAGTCGATGAACATACCCAGGAAGAACACGATTCCCATCATGATGAACAGGACGCCGTAATATCCCGCCTCGGAGCCCACGATCATCTGGACCACCACGTCCCCTCCGCCCAAGCCCATGAAGATAGCCTGGAATGCGTTGCCTCCCAAAAACAGGGTCATGACCATGGCGGTGGTCAAGAAAGTAGACCAGCTGGCATCATAGATCGCTTTCCAGGAAAGCTTCCGGTAAATCAGAGCCAGTACCACGGCGCCGGCGCATCCCATGCCCGCCGCTTCCGTGGGGGTGGCGATGCCTGCCAGGATCCCTCCCAAAACCACTATGACGAGAACTATCGCAGGAAACAGGGAGGTGATGAAGATCTTTATTTTGTATCCGGTGGAATAGATCCGTTCCTCTTTGGAAAGAACCGGGCCGTACTCGGGCTTAAACCAGCATATGACAGCGATATAGCCGACATACAGAGCGGAAAGAAGAAATCCGGGGCCGAATGCGGCGGCATACAGATGGCCTACGGACAGTGCGGCAAGGCTTCCGAAAACGACCAGCATGATGCTGGGAGGGATGATGATCCCCAGGGTGCCTCCGGCGCAGATGGAGCCGGCGATAAGGGGCATGTGATATCTCTTGGCCATCAATGCGGGGATCGCAAGGAGCCCGACCGACACCTCCGTGGCACCGACCACGCCCGCAGTCGCCGCGAATACGGTGCAGGCCAGGACCACGGCCAGCGCAAGGCCGCCCCGTACCGGACCCATGATAATGTGCATGCTTTCGAATAGCCGCTCTGCGATCCCCGTGGAATCGAGCACCTGCGCCATGAAAATAAACAGAGGGACGGCGACCAGGACATATTCTTCCATGACGCCATAAGCCCTGTTGGCCAGCAGATTGAAAACCAGATCCATGGACCCGCCCCAACCGATGACCCCGAAGACCAGGGCTAAAATCCCGAGCGAAAAAGCCAATGGATGCCCGAGGAAGAGGGTGATCAGCAGCGTTCCGAACATCACCAGAGCCAGGGTTTCCGGATTCATAGTTTCTCTCCCTTCAACTCGTAGTATTCACGGACAAAGGTGGCGATTCCCTGCAATAGAAGGAGAAACATGGTTACAGGCATGATGGTTTTATAGGGATAAAGCGGGGGCTTCCATGCACTCCAGCTATGTTCCCCCACCGCCCAGGAATGGGCTGCATACTCGGTGGCCGCATAGGTAAAGGCGCCGACGAATGGGACAAAAATGAAGCAAAACGTGAGCAGTCTCAACCACAGCTGAACCTTCTGGGGCATCTGCAGCACGATGATATCAATTCTCACATGGCGGTCATAGAGCAAAGCGGGTGCCATCCCGAACATGAAATGCGCGCCATAGATATAGACGGTCATTTCGAAAGCCCAGCTGGTGGGCATGTTGAGGACTCTTCTCATGAAAACCTCGTAGACCACCACGGCGGCCATGGGAAGAATCAGGAGACACGCCACTTTTCCGATCCGGTCATTCATGGCGCAGATGAAGCGCGCAAATCTTTTCATTCCCCGGCTCCTTTCGAGTTGTTTTCCATACCCCCGGGCTGCAGAACCCGGGGGTATATTAAAAGGATCGGTCTTTTTTACTGCATCAATTTCCCCTCAAGGATCATTTTGCGGGGCCACGGCGCTACACCCGAACGCATGTCCCGCCATGGGGCATAAGCTGCCTTGAACTCCTCCTGGGAATCGATAACCTTCTTTGTGAAAGGATGTTTAGCGGAAAGATCATCCAGGTATTTAAATGTCACTTTTGCAAATTCGATAATCGCTTCATCGTCCATGCGCACGAACTCCGTGGTCTTGCCCATGATTTTCAGCGCTTCGATGTTGAGATTTTCCTGCCATGCGTTGGTCCAAAGTTGAGTTTCCTTGGCGCAAATCTCCACGATCGCTTTCAAGTCATCAGGCAATGCATCCCAGCTTTTTTTGTTGATCACCACGTCGAACTGTCAGGAAGGCTGATGGACGCCCGGCTCGATGACGTATTTGGTGATTTCATGAAAACCTGCCGGTATGTTGGCGGCCGGAGTGCTGAATTCACAGGCATCAATGACACCTCTCTCAAGAGCCACATAGATCTCAGGACCCGGCAGCGGGGTCACGGAAGCGCCCAGGAGGGTCAGGATATCCTGGTACCAACCCGGGGTGCGGATCCGCATCCCTTTAAAATCGCTTATCTTTGTTGCTTTTTTATTGGAATGCAGGCCTAATTCCTGTCCGACATTGCCGCAGAAGAAGGGCACCATTCCGAACCGCCCATAGAGCTCATCTAACATTTCTTTTCCGCCGCGCTCGTAGTACCAGATGTTATATCCTTCCGCATCGAGTCCAAAGGGAACCGAAGCAAATGCGACAAATGCCTCATCCCTGCCCTTCCAGTATCCAGGCCAGGAGTGGAAGGCATCCAGCGTGCCCTTGGCCGTGGCGTCAAAGATCTCCATGGCCGGCACGATGGCGCCGGTTGGAAACCACTTGATATCCAGCCTTCCGCCGCTCGCAGCCCTCACGCTGTCGCAGAAGTGCTTCGTGATCTCTGCGAAATTAAGGCCGCCCCAGGGATCGCTGATGCGCCAGGTAAATTTTTGTTCGCTGGTGGTCCACTTTTTGTTTTTCCATTCAAGCGCCCGCTTGTCTTCGCCGAACTTTTCGATTTTACTCTTTTTGGGTTGTGCAAGTGCAGAAGTACTGTTTGAGAAGACAAAGGCAAGCGCCACGGCAATAGCTAAAAAAGTTATAGCAATTTTTTTCATCGGGTTTTCCTCCATGGTTGCTTCGTGAAAGTGAAGATTCGACCTTGGCCATGCTGTACACACCTGGTCCGCAATGTCGACTACCACCCCCTTTCATCTGAAAAAGCCAGACTGCCGTCATCCTCCTGCCTTGGAACCGGAAAGAAAACTTTGCGCTTCATCAAAGCTTTTCAGCAGATAGTATTTGCCTTCCGTGGTTACTCCGAGGATCCCTTTGGCCACAAGTTCCTCAAGCGCTCTGCGCCTGAAATCCCTCATGCCGATATTCAGGTTTCTTTTTCTCGCATAGGGAAGTTCAACGGCGGATGCAGCATTGACGGCCCCCCTGAGTTTCAGATCCTTGATCACAAACACGTTGGCCCTATGGATCCGCCAGTTGATCCCGTATTGCGTCAGGATATAGACGCACGCCAGGAATAAAAAACCCCACAGTATCTGCATCAATTCAGACATTGTTGCCCGGCACCCACGCCATGCGTATAGGAATGATGATTCTCAGGTAAGGAACATACCCCTGCGAGCAGCAAATCCTCGCGACGAGACAGCAAAGCGGCATAAGAATCCAAAGAAAATGATTTCCCACCTGGGCGGGGGAAATCAAATTGTTGATTCGGGATTTGCCCATCATACCAAGCTGTCATCCTTATAGAATGTGCAAGTACTGGACCATTACCTCTAGTTGAAGCGATTTCCAGGTGGAGGGAACTTGCCGCATCTTCTTTACTCCAAAAAATCAGCTGTTTGCCCGGAAGCCGCCCCCAAGTTACACAAACAATATGCGTTCCAGGTTAGGTATATCTAAACAAAGATTGAATGGTTAAAATTGGTCATACCAATATTTAGCTAAAAGCAGAATAGATGTCAAACCAATGATGCGAATGCTTCGCAACTCGGCGCTCCGAAATGGCCCGATCAGGAACCTGATCTTCAAGCGCCATGCAAGATGTCGCATTTTGTCTACACAAGGCACCCTCTCCAAAGAAGTCCGGCTCAATTATAAATACCCGAAATTGTAATAAAGAATAAATTCTTGGCCTTTCTGACCCCTGCTTGGGGTTGGATAATATGATCCAAATATCTGTAATTTTATGATGTTCGGTGAGCCTGTCCTATTTTTGCGACATGTTGCCGCCGCGCTACATTATTTATCCAACTTATCCTGCCGGCCGGAACCATTTTGCAGTGCCTGCTGTGCTTCTTCATGCGTCTCATAGATATGCGCAGAGACTTGTCGCCTTTTAAGTGCCTGCCCGAGCTTCATGCGCAGGAAGGCGCTGGTCGTGAAGCGGGTGACATTTTCGTAAAAATTATCCATCAGATACTTGACGAGGGCCGAATATTCATCTTCGAGTTCGGGCTGGATGTAGAAATTGTCGTAGTTCACGATGGCGTAGACTTTTTTCCCCAACGGTTTGAGCATCTGCTCAATGGTGCCCCGGATCTCCTGGATTTCTTGACTGCGCGCAACCGAGAGCGCCTCGAAGTTCATGAAGAACTGGTTTGTTTCGGGGTCGTAGGTCAGGCGGCTGGACAGCGGCACCGCCACCATCTCCTCGCGCAACCCCATGGGTCCGGGCTGAAAAATCCGTGCATCCATGATGTGGAGCCGGTTCGATACAAGCGGTTGAAAATCCATATGCGCCAGGATATCCCGTTGCAAATCCACCCCGGGCGCAATTTCGATCAGTTCAATGCCCCGGCCCGTCAACTGGAAGACACAGCGCTCGGTGACGTACAAGGCCGCCTGCCCTTTGCTCACAGCGTATCGACCGCTGTACGTGCGATGTTCCACCTGGGCGACGAATTTGCGCGCGGCGCCTTCCTGTACGATGCGCAGCTGCCCGTCGGAAACGGCGACCGAGAGTCTTCCGGCGGTGAAGGTGCCCATGAAAACGACTTTTTTCGCATTCTGGCTGATATTGATGAAGCCGCCGGCCCCCGCCAGCCGCGGACCGAATTTGCTGACATTGAGATTGCCGTCCTGGTCGGCCTGGGCCAGCCCCAGGAATGCCACATCCAGTCCGCCGCCGTCGTAGAAATCGAACTGGGTATTCTGGGAGATCAGGCTGGTGATATTGGTGCCGGCCCCGAAATCCAGTCCTCCGGCGGGAACACCGCCGATGATGCCCGGCTCGGCCGTCATGGTCAGCAGATCCATGATCCGCTCCTCGTTGGCCACCTCGGCGACGCCTTCGGGCATGCCGATACCGAGATTGACGATATCGTTGGCCCGCAGCTCGAAGGCCGCGCGCCGCGCGATGATCTTACGCTCGCTCATGGCCATGGGCGGCAGGGATTGCAAAGGCACCCGTATCTCACCGCTGAAGGCCGGATTGTAGCGGGTCCCGAACGTCTGCCAATGCCGCTCGGGCTCGGCCACCACCACGCAGTCCACCAGGATGCCGGGGATAATCACATCCCTTGCCCGCAAGGCGCCGTGATCCGCGATCCGTTCCACCTGCACGATGACAAAGCCGCCCGAATTTTTGGCCGCCGAGGCCATGGCCAGCGCATCCAGAATCAAGGCCTCTTTTTCCATGGTGATATTGCCGTCAAGGTCGGCGGTGGTGCCGCGCAGGATCGCCACCTGGATCGGAAAGGCCTTATAAAACAACCAATCCCGGTCTGCCAGACGGACCCGCTCCACCAGCTCCTGCGATGTCATCGCATTGAGTTTGCCGCCGCCGAATTTGGGGTCCGCAAAGGTGCCGAGGCCCACATGGGTGATCGTTCCGGGTTTGCCCGCCGCTATATCGCGGTATAAATGCGAAATGACGCCCTGGGGAAAGTTGTAGGCTTCGATGCGGTTTTCGACCGCCAGCCGCTGCAGCTTGGGAACCAGGCCCCAGTGGCCGCCGACCACCCGCCGCACCATGCCCTCGTGCCCCCAATGGTTCAGCCCGCGTTCCTTTCCGTCCCCCTGCCCCGCGGCATAGACGATCGTCAAATCACGCGGCCGGCCGCTCTTGATGAAGCGTTCTTCCAGACAAATGGCAACATGTTCCGGGAATCCGATACCGACGAAACCGCTGGTGGCAATCGTATCGCCGTCGAGAATCAAGCCCGCCGCCTCTTCACCCGAGGCCACCTTGCTTTTGCGGGGCGCGCGTGTGGCCATTTCTTTGAGCACCGGATGCGTGCGTCCCGATAGCGTCGTCTTCTCTGAACTCATGAAAACCTCCTTCGATATGGATAGGAACCCTCGGAAAAAGGACGCCGGATGGATACATGCGCGCAAAACGAATGGCGGAGACGAGCCTCTCCCAAGCAAAAACAATGCCCATTCGTCGCCCTGGCGGCACTCGGCAGGCACCAAGGAGATCCTCGACCGGAGTCCCGCAGCTTTCGGCGGAGCCAATCGCGGGATCGCGCCGCGGTGGCACCCGTGAAAGGGTTTTGTAATGCAAACTTGACCCGCCGCAAAAAACCGAATAGTTTCGAGCAAGTGCCTTTTGCGGCCGCGCCATTCGGCCCGCCCGCGGGGAGGCGCCGCTCGCATGGTTTCAACCCATCAACAGGTAAAGTGGATGACGCATGCCCGAATCCGCCATATATGATAATTCCCCCAAGCTGAAGGCCGATCAGATTCTAGCGCAGTTGTTCCAGGACCCGGCGGCCGTCGAGCTTTTTTTGAACCATTTTCCCAACGGCGTCATCATCACCGACCCCGAAGGGCGGGTGATCCTCCTCAATCAACCCTACGGCCGGTTTCTGGGTCTGGATCACAAAGCGCAGATCGGCCGCCATGCCACCGAAGTGATCGAAAACTCCCGCATGCATATCGTCGCCAAAACGGGCCTGGCTGAAATCAACTATATCATGGTGATCCGCGGCCAGAACATCGTAGTGCAGCGCATTCCCATATTCAAGGATGGACGCCTGTTGGCCGTGCTCGGCCTGGTCATGTTCGAATGCATCCAGGATGTCCACAAGCTCGCCGATAAGCTCAAATACCTGGAAACCAAAGTCGAGATTTATGAGAAAGAGCTTCGCTTCCTGCAGAAAACGAACTATACGGTGGACAGCATTATCGGAGAGAGCGACGCCCTGGCCCAACTTAAAAAGCTGGTCTACCGCGCAGCCGCCCATGACCTGACCGTGTTGATCACCGGAGAGTCCGGATGCGGCAAAGAGCTGTATGCACAAGCCATCCATCATGTCAGCCTGCGGCGCTCCAAACCTTTCGTCAGGATCAACACCTCCGCCATTCCCGCGGACCTCATGGAGTCGGAACTGTTCGGATATGAAAAAGGCGCCTTTACCGGCGCCAGATCGAGCGGGAAACGCGGCAAGATCCGAATGGCCCATCAGGGCACCTTGTTCCTCGACGAAATCGGCGACCTGCCCGAAAGCATGCAGCCCAAGCTGCTGCGCGTGCTGGAAGAAAAAGAATTCGAGATGGTCGGCGGCATTGTACCCATCAAATCCGACTTCCGGCTGATTGCGGCCACCAACCGGAACCTGGAAACCATGGTGGAAGAAAAGCGTTTCCGACCGGATCTCTACTATCGCCTCAACGTTTTCCACTTGCATATACCGCCGCTGCGGGAGCGTCCGGAAGATATACTGCCCCAGGCCCGTCATTTTTTAAAGGATCTGGCGGAGGAATGGTCCGTGCCGATGCCGTCCCTGGACCCCGAGACGGAGCAAATTCTGAAATCCTATTCATGGCCCGGCAACAGCCGCGAACTGAAGCACATACTCCAAAGAACCATGGCGACACTGGAGGGCACGACGATTTTTCCCCGCGATCTGCCCCGTCAGCTTTTCTTAAAAGAGCCGAAGATCAAGCCGGTCGCCCCGACCACTTTGAAAAAAGCGGTGCACGAGGCCGAGATCAGAGCCATCCGGGCCGCCCTCAATTGTTCCGGCAACAATAAAGTTCAGGCAGCCAAGATGCTCGGCATCCATCGAACCCTGCTTTACCGGAAGCTGAGCCAGCTGGTCAGCCAGGGGGCCTGCCTCGAGTGAGGGGATGTGAGCCCGCGATGGGTTCACTTGCGGACACCGGTCGTTCATTATTTGCTTGTAATCGACGGCGTACGCGCTTATATGAACCAAGTTTCGGCCAGTACCGCCACCTGCCTCTGATTATCGACAAGGTTGACTTCCGGCACCTCTTTATTCCCGCGCGATCACACACCACGCACCACAGCTTGAAAAGCTGCATTCAAAACTTCGGTGGTTGCCAGCCACCATCCAAGCACTGTGTTTAAGGAGGTGACCCTTGATCCATCAATTCAACGCGATTATCGTCGGCTCCGGCGGCGCCGGCCTCTATGCGGCTCTGGAAGCCAGCCGTGGGTCGCGCACGGCGGTCCTGTCCAAGCTCTACCCGATCCGCAGCCATACCGGGGCGGCGCAGGGCGGCATCGGCGCCGCGCTGGGCAATGTCGAGGAAGACAAACCCGAGTGGCATGCCTTTGACACGATCAAGGGAGGCGATTACCTGGTTGACCAGCAGGCGGCCAAGATTCTGACCGAGGGCGCCGTCCAGGCTGTTTACGATCTGGAAAACCGCGGGCTGCCCTTCAACCGGACGCCCGAGGGTCGCATCGACCAGCGCAGATTCGGCGGACACACGCGCAATTTCGGTGAGGCTCCAGTGAAACGGGCCTGCTATGCCGCCGACCGCACCGGGCACATGATCCTGCAAACCCTCTATCAGCAGTGCATCAAAAACAACGTAACCTTTTTCGACGAGTTTCAGGTGGTGGATCTGATTATGGACGGCGACACGTGCAAAGGCGTGGTGGCGGTCGAACTGGCCACCGGGGACCTGCACATTCTGGCGGCCAAGGCCGTGCTCTTTGCCACCGGCGGATTCGGCCGCATGTTCAAGGTTACCTCAAATGCCTTTGCCAATACCGGCGATGGTCCGGCCGTATGCGCCCGGCGCGGGATACCTCTGCAAGATATGGAATTTTACCAGTTCCACCCGACCGGGATCATGGGGCTGGGCATCTTGATTTCCGAGGCGGTGCGCGGAGAAGGCGGCATCCTGCGCAACCGCGACGGCCAGCGTTTCATGGAAGGCTACTCGCCTGTGCTGCTGGATCTGGCCCCCCGGGACATTATCGCCCGCTCCATGCTCACCGAAGTGCGCAGCGGAAAGGGCATTCGCGGCGATCGCAGAATCGATGATTATCTCTACCTGGATGCCACCCATCTGGGCAAAGAGACATTGATGAAAAAGCTTCCCGATATCACCAGCTTCTGTAAAACCTATCTGGGCGTCGATCCGGCCGAAGCGCCCATACCGGTGCTGCCCACGGCCCATTATGCCATGGGCGGGATTCCCACCGACATTCACGGTCGTGTGGTGCGCGACGGCAAAGGCACCGTCGTGAATGGGTTGTATGCCGCCGGTGAATGCGCCTGCGTTTCGGTTCACGGCGCCAACCGCCTGGGCACCAACAGCCTGGTCGATCTGGTGGTATTCGGCCGGCGCGCCGGCCAGCACATCGGCGACTACGTCAAACAGGCCGACGCCCCCAAAGTGTCGGAAGCGGATGCCGATTCGGGAAGGGCCTGGATCGCTCACTTGACCGACGGCCAATCCGGACCCCATGGCGGCCGCCTCATGGAAGAGATGCAGATCACCATGATGGAAAGAGTGGGCATCTATCGCACTGCGGGCGACATGCAAAGCGCTGTCGAGACCATCCAGTCCTTGCGCGAAAGCTACCGGGCGGTGCGTGTCCAGGACACCGGCAAGCAATTCAACACGGACCTGCTCGAGATTATCGAGCTGGGCAACCTGCTGGATATCTCTTTGATCACGGCGGCAACGGCCCTTAATCGAAAAGAGAGCCGCGGCGCCCACAGCCGGGAAGACTTTCCGCAAAGAGATGACGAGGGCTGGCTCAAGCACAGCCTGACCTATCTGGATGGCGACGCGGTGCGCATCGACTACAGGCCGGTGGATATCTCCATCTGGAAACCCAAACCGCGCACGTACTGATGAAAGAAAGTCCAATGAAGGAGTCAACATGAAGATAAACCTGAAGATCCAGCGTTATAATCCGCAGACCGACGAACAGCCTCATTTTCAGGAATACGCGCTCGAAGCCGATCCCAATGAACGCCTGTTGGATGCATTGATGCACATCAAACGTTTCCAGGACGGCAGTTTGGGATTCCGCAAAAGCTGCGCCCACGGCGTGTGCGGCTCGGATGCCATGCGCATCAACGGCAAGGACAGCTTGGCCTGCAAAGTTCTGATAAAGGATGTGGCCCGCAAGGATGGCGACACCATTACTTTGGAGCCGTTGCGCTACCTGCCGGTGCAGCGCGATCTGATCGTCGACCAGGCGGACTTTTTTGCAAAATACCGCGCCATTCAGCCGTTTCTGATCAACGACGAACCTGTGGCCGAAAAGGAGCGCATTCAAAGCCAGGAAGAACGCATGCGCTTTGATGATGCCACCAACTGTATTTTATGTGCCGCCTGCTATTCGGCCTGTCCCGTCATAGAAAAGCGCCCGGGCTTTATCGGACCGGCCGCCATCGCCCAGGCCTACCGCTTCCTGGCCGACACGCGCGATCGCGGTTTTGAGGACCGGCTGCCGGTCCTGGATCAACCCGAGGGCGTGTGGGCATGCGAAAACTATTTCGAATGCACCAAATGCTGCCCGCGTTCGATCCTGATTACCAAACGCATCAATCAGACCAAGAAGATGATCGAAAAACACAAGGCCGCCGAAGAAGAGCACCCCTAGCCGATCAATGCGGCGTTTCAAAACTATCCAGGAACATCTCCGGATCGGGGGCGTCATTGGGCTTGACGCCGGGGTGGGTGTTGATGATGCGCGCACATGAATTCCATCTCAGGACGGCATCCTGGTTGTCCGGCCCGCAGGTTTGCATGGCCTGATCGAACGCCTCCAGCGCTTTCGTGAACCATGCATGAGCCACATTGCCCGAGCCTGGACCGCCCTGCCGCAAGTGCGCTTTGGCCCGGCGCTCATAGATGATTCCCGTGTAATAGGCCTTGCAGTGCAGGTTACTGAGCAGCTTCGCCACCTCCAGAGCCCTTTGGTACGATGGACTCAGTTCGTTTGAAAAATTATCCGTCAGCGCCAGCAGCAAAGTGATCAAGGCCTCTTGATGACCGGGCGCCACTTCCAGAATGTCCAGGCAGATGCTTTCCGCTTCATGGGGCTCATTGAGCAGGCGGTAGCGGTGGGCTTTCTCCAGTGCGGAAGGAATGGATTCTCGTGAAAGGGTTTTAAGCTCGATCATGTTTGTCTCCTTTCTGGTGCCGCCGTTGAAGTTTGGACTGCATCAGGGTAAGCAGCCCCCCTCGGGTTGCAAGCGCCGCCCTGCATTAAGAAGCCGCCCGGAGCAGTGAGCAGCATGCACGCCTGGCCGGCTGCGGGCCGATGACCCTGTTGCCCCTGGCTAAGGACGACCTTGAAGCAGATCGAAGATGGAAGCATTTCTGATGTTTGACCGGCTTCCCGCAGCTCAAGATTCGCGCACGGGTGCAACCGGACGGCTTTTTAGAAAATTGCGAATCAGCAACGGGCTTGAAACGACCATGGCGATCACGCTCATCCAATAGGATGGATAAAACAGCAAGACTGCGCAGATACCGACCACAAACCTTTCCAGCGTGGACAAATTTCTTCGAAAATACCCCACCACGGCGGTGTTAAGATAGAATATGCCCAAAATGGTGAAGAAAAAGGTAAAAACAATATGGGCGACCGCCTCGCCGAGCGGCAGCGTTTGAACCACCGGTACGATCAGCAGAGCGGTTCCGCTCAGAGATAAAATCAGGGTAAGCCCGATCAGATATTTGGGCAAGGCCACGCGTGCGGCAAAAATCCCCGTTTGGATCGGATCGGTGCCCATCACCGAACTGGAGGCATAGGCGGAAAGGGCCACCGGCGGCGTGACCTCCGCCAGCACGGCAAAATAGAACAAAAACATGTGGGTCGCCAGCAGGGCGGCTTCTTCGGGAATGCCGTTCATAACAGCCAGTTTTTGAATGGTCGGGGCCGTCAGGGCGGAGGTCAGAACGTACGTGGCGATGGGCGGAACGCCCATTCCGAGCACCAGGCTGAAAAATCCCGTAAACAGCACGGCCAACAGAATGCTGCTGCCGGAGATCTCCATGAGAAGAATTGAAAATTTGGAAGCCAACCCGCTCATGACCATCATGGACATGATCATGTTGGCGGCGATTACTGCGCTGGCGATGGGCAGCAGGCCGATGATGCCTTCTTCCAGGGCCAGCATCAGGTTGCGCAGCGGCGGCCGGATGGCGTGGTCGGCATAGGCAAAAACCACAAAGAGAAGCGCGGCCGCGGTAACGGTGACGTTGATGGAAAAGCCGCGGTAAATCATAAAAATGATAAAGGCGATGGGGATGAAAACGTAGCAGTAGCGCTTGAAGTAGGCAAAATCAATCAGGGCTGAAATTTGGAGCTTGGGCAGCTTCTCCTTTTGGACATAAAGTTCGTTGTAGGTCACGATTCCAAACAGATAGAGCAGCATCGGGCCAAGGGCCATCACGATGATCAAGGAGTAGGGAATCGAGAGCAGTTCCACCATGATGAACGAAATCGAGCCCATGACCGGCGGCGTGATATAGGCGATCGAGCCGACCGTCGCGATCACCCCGGCGGCAACCAGCTTGTTGTAGCCCACCTGTTCGAAAAGCGGCTTGGTCAAAGTGGCGACAAACTGAGTGTCGGCGGCCCCCGATCCCGAGAACATGCCCATCAGCACGGCCATCACCGAGCAGGACCGGCCCGGCGAGGCGGGACTGCGGCCCACGAAAAGCAGGGCGATGTTGGCGATGATCAGCCCGAAACCCAGGCGGGTCACAATCGCTCCCATGATGGTGAAGTAAATCAGATATTTTAACGAAACTCCCGTTATGGTGCCGAAGATGCCGGCTTCGGTTTCGCAGTACAGCTTGCCCAACAGCATGTCGAAATCAAAGCCGGGGTTGGCGAAAAGCCCCGGTATACCGTCGCCGTAGAGATTGTAGATCAAAAAAATCATCACCAGGGTCGGCATGATCGGGCCGCTCAGGCGGAATATTACGCCCAGGACCAGCAAAATCTCGGCAAAGGACATGATCAGGTCCCAGGGCTCGGGCATGATGGCCCGGTAAATCAGGGTTTCATAAGTGATCACCAGATAGACAAAGGGCAAAAAGCTCAGCAGGGCGCAGGCGACGTCGGACCATTTCCGGGTGGCCGGCAAAAGCGTCGGCAGCATGGTGCAGGCCCAGATGAACACCGCAAAGCCCTTCAATGCGACCGGCAGTTCCAGACGCATAAATTCGAGCAAGATCAGAAAGGTCATGATGGAAAGCGGCAGGGCCGCGATTCGGTTGCGCGGCCGAATGCGCAGAAAACTGACCAGGTATCCCAGCAAAGCGATCAAAAACACGTGGGTTGCGCGTTGTACCTGGGTCAAGTCGAGAACCGAGATCCTGAGATCGGCGATCGGGGTGTAGGGATGAATAACCAGGTAAAGGTGATAGAGCGTTCCCAGGATCGCAGTGACGGCGAGCAGCCGTTTCATCATATTTTCCATAACAGGGCCACCTCCAGGCATCCGTCTTGTACCCGCATCGTATAGAACCCAATCGTCAGAACCAGCCCTTTCACCGAGCAGAACCTGAGGCGAGCGGTGGATTCTTCGCCAGCAGTTTGGTTCAGGCCGTACACACCATGGGTGTAATAGGCTTCGGTGGTCTCGTCCGTGTGATAAGAAAACGCCTGGAAACGACTGCCGATGCGAAAATGGATGGCGACCGGCCGGTCCGTAACCGAATTGACAAACCGGATTTGCCCCGACTGGAAGCGGAATAAAAACGCCAGTCGGGTCTCACGGTCGGTTCGGATCACGGCAGGTTTGAAAAGCCCTAAAAAACAGGCCGCAACGATCACACCGGCTATCAGGCGGCGTCGGGTCATCCGATCTGCTATTTCACAAGACCTTTTTCGGTAAAGAATTTGACCGCCCCGGGATGAAACGGGATGGCGGTTTTGCCCACGAAGCGGGCCGAGTTTTCAACGGTGGTATCCCTGGCAGCTTTGACCGATGAATGCAAGGTCTGCAGGTTTTCAAATACCGCCTTGGTCAGGTTGTAGGCCAGATCGTCGGGAAGCGAGGCCGGAGCGACAAACATGTTCCAGAAGGCCAATGTGGGTGTATCGGCCTGGGTACCATAGACCGCTTTGGGAATTGTCTGGCTGTCGACCAGACCGGAAAATTCCTCCTTGAATGCGGCCACGCCAGGTTCGTTATCCGGCAAGGGGACAATAAAAAGAGCGGTGCCTTTTCTTTTCAAGGTATTGGCCAGCTCGACGATCGAACCCGTGGGCAATCCGCCGGACCATACGTAGGCATCCAGGGTGCCGTTGGCCAGGGCCTCGTCGGACTCCTTGGCCCCCAGCTTTTCCCATTTTCTGAATTTATTCGGATCGATATTGGCGGCCTTGAGCAGGTTCAAAGCGGTAAACTCGGTCCCCGAGCCCGGTGCGCCGGTGGAGACGCGCTTGCCGGTGAGATCGGAAAGCTTGGTGATGCCGGAGTTGCCCGTGGTCACGATATGCAGGTAATTGGGGTACATCATCCACAAAATGTTGGCTTTTACCGGTTTTTCGGCAAATTTTTCATGTTTTCCGGTCACCGTGAAGTAAGCGGTGTCCGGGAGCACCGTGGCAATGAAATAGCTGGACTTGTCCGGATTGCTCTTGTCGCGAATCAGCAGCATGTTGTCCACCGAAGCAGCGGTCTGAATGGCGGTTGCAGCGGCGACTTTATTCTTGCTCAGAATTTCCGCAATTTGAGTTCCATAATAGTAGTAAACACCGCCGATGCCGCCGGTGGCGATCACCATTTTGGCCTGCTCGGCGTACCCGTTGGCGCTTAAAAACATCCATGCCAGTGCCAACAAAGCGATTTTTTTCATATTGACTCCTTTGCATGTGATGCCGCAGCCGAATCGCTGCGGCTTTAGGGAAGGTGGTTATTTACAGTCTTTCAAGATAACTCTATCATCCCTGATGATGAGATTGTGAGCTGTCGGAAACTTTGCCATAGTAATTCAGTAATTTCCGGTTAAGTTTTTGCATCCCCCTGCAGGATCGTTCCAACCGCAAAGGGCGTAAGAGTCGTACTCGTACGCGTTCTCGTACTCGCAAAACATGGCTTCGAGTACGAGAACGCGTACCGCTGCGCTGAGTACGAGTACGATATGCAATTTCCTAAACCGGAAATTACTGATAATAATTCTGATTCCGTTGATGGCTATAAAATTGGTTCACAAAAGATAGATACTCGGTAATGAACAAGATATCCCAGCGGCTTTATCACAGCACCCGATCAGCGCTTCCCAAGGCGCTCAAAACGGTCGCGTGGCTGTTAAAAATTATTCTGCCCATCGGTTTGGCCGTGAGCCTGCTGCAATATTGGGGCATCATCGAACAACTGGCCGCCCTGCTCACGCCGGTGTTCTCGCTGATCGGGCTTCCCGGCGAATCGGCCGTTGTTTTTATCTCCAGCGTCCTGCTGAATATCTACGCGGCCATTGCCGTCATCGCCACCTTACCGCTGGGTATGCGCGAAATAACCATCCTTGCGCTCATGTGCCTGATTTCGCATAACATACCGGTAGAAACGGCCATCCAGAAGAAAACCGGATCGTCGGCCGTCAACATGCTTTTGCTTCGCCTGGCCACCTCTTTCGTGGCAGCCGCAGTGCTTAATATTCTTCTGCCGGAACACCTCGGCGCCGGCCAGGCGGTACAAAAAAGCATCGAGCTGGACAGTGTCGCCGCCGTGCTCGTCAACTGGCTCTTGGGTGCCGGCTGGCTGATCCTGAAAATAACACTGATCGTAACCGGGCTGATGGTTCTGCAGAACATCCTGAAAGAATTTAAAATCATCGATATCTTGGCCAAGGCCTTCGCACCCCA
>QZKV01000007.1 GCA_003599575.1 Desulfobacteraceae bacterium
TTGTTCCATGACCCCCTTGATGATCGCCGGGACGGCCCGGATCAATTTGTGCACAGGATGCGGCTTGAGGCTGTAGAGATTCAAGCGGTGATCGTCGATGGCCGCATCATGGCGTATGGACATGCCGCCGCCGTAATGGCGGCCGTTGCCGATGGCAATCTGAATCGATTTCAGCCGGTGCGTGGTGCCGTCGCAGGTGATATGCGCCCTGAATGGCCGTGTGGAACGATAGGCGCTCAATAGGGTCATTGGATAGGCAAGCGCCCCCCAGCGCTTCTTCATCGGAGGGGTCAACGCATCGGTGACTTTAACGGCCAACCCGATACTGGCCACATTGAAAAAGTGCTTGTGGTTCACCCATCCAAGATCGATTTTTTTGATGTGTCCGGCAGCGATGACCTGCGCGGCGAGATGGGGTTCGGCCGGGATTTGCAGTGTACGCGCCAGATCATTGCCCGTGCCCAGGGGAAGCACCCCTAAGGGCAGGCCAGCGGCCAGGACCGGTTCGACGGCCGCATTGAGCGTACCATCGCCCCCCCCTACAATGATCATGTCCACCTGGCGGGTATGCCGGCGGATGGCGCGTCTGATTTGAGGCACATTTTCGAAGATGAAAACCGCGGTCTCTATGCCGCCGTGCCTCAAAATGTTCTGCACTTCTTCCACATCCACCACGCCCTTGCGTGCCAGCGTGTTGACGATGATAAGGCCGCGTTTGGTTTGCATTGGATGTGCTTGGCCGTAAAGCTTTCTTTGACGAAATGCATCGCCATCCTGCGTTTACACTGTCGGTCGCCGACGTCCCAGAAAAAGAGAAATGATAAAGACAATCAAAAACACGAAGAACAATATTTTGGCGATTCCTGCCGCCGTGCCGGCTATTGTGGTAAAGCCGAGAACACCGGCAATAAGCGCTAGTACTAGAAATGTAATTGCCCAGCCTAACATATCATACCTCCTTGGGAAGTTGTATTTGTGCGCGGTTGAAGCGCCCGGCAGGGCGGCACAACCGAAGCTACGTTCCAACATGCGAACCGCATCAGTGCCTGTACATAGGGGCTACTGTTTATTCTTGAACAGCCAGAGTCGTATTCGGCCTAATCGATTAGAGGTTTGCAGCTGTGCCTGTAGATTGATCAATCCGCTTTTTTTTCTATTTTGTCTCGGGCATTCAATGGCCGAATACAGGATTTACCCCATCGAGTATTGCGGCGAGCGGTGGTAGGATCCAAATAGTTGCTGCAAATGGTGCATCTGCTCAAGGAGATGTGATGTTTGAAAACGACGACCCCATATCCGAACAGCGCGCAGGTGCCCGCAGGGACGCCGACCAGCCCATAGCTTTTTCGCTTTTTAACACCCGCCAGCGTCTTTTGGAACATCCCTGCCGCACATGCAACCATAGCGAAACCGGGATGTGCTTCGAATCTTTTCAGCGGCTGCATCCAGGCATGGTGCTTTGCATTATGCGGGACCAAGCGCCGCCCGCCCACGTCGGGGAACTATCCCGGGAAACGGCCTTGGCCGAGGTCCGCTGGTGCCGCCTCAATGAGGAGGACAATAGCGGATTTTACAAGGTCGGCGTCCGATTCTACTGATTTCAGGCATTGCCGGTGCCGCCATTCACGGGCATAGATACAGAACCGGCATATCCTTTCTGCCTGGCGATGATGTCCAGGTGCAAGGTCGTCAGATCTGCGATTGCGATCGGAATCTCCGGGTGCATACGGCGCCCGTCGATGATTTTCAAATAACCATTGCATGCCGCGCAGGTTTCCACCCGATAGCGGTCATCTCCATCCACAATGAAATAGGAGACGTTTCCGGCGCCGCAGCCGACGCAACGGCTGCGCGAAAACTGCCAGCGGGTTTCGCAGGCGCTGCAAATCAAATACTTGGTCCCTGTTTGTGCTTCGACCAGCCCCATGACGGGTTGGGCTCCGCAGATCGGGCAATATCCATGAAGCCAATTTTTCAATTCGGGATGTGCGGCCAGATAGGCGGCATGGGTTTGCAGCAAGGGATTAATGGCCTGTTGAAGTAAAAAATGAAGAATCACCGAGTCCGTGAAATGCTCATTGCGCAAGAACCGAAGAACGATCTCGGCAAATGCGCCTTCGAGCGCTACTTGCGTTTTGATGCGTTGGACTTCTTGCGGACTTCGGGATTCAACCAGGTCCAGCAGATTCAGGAAGTACGCTTTCATCGGCCGCGCATCAAAAGTCAGGCGCTGCTTTTCAACCAGCGGAAAGCCGTTTTGCAGTTTGGATGCCGCCAAATCGCCGGGGATCAAAAGTGGCGTAAGGGTGGCGGCCAGTTCCTGCAAATAGGCTTGCTTTAAAAGGCCGATGTTTCCGAAAAAAGCGTAGATTTCTTCATACACCGGATGATCCGACAGTGTGGCCGCAACGTTCGTCATGGCTTGTCCTTCCTCAAGACCCCCGAATATGCACGCAAAACTCTATTGTCCGGCTTTTTCTTCGGAAGGATTGGGCTGCACCCGCTCTCTGAATTTGACCAGACCCGCGGTCAGGAGCACACCGGCCAATACTGCTCCGCTTTTGCCGCGAGCGGCCCTGCGATAGGGCCTCCTTACCTCCATGGCTTGCGCCAGAGGATATCTTTTGCGGTTCTCCGGCAGAATCCAGATAGTGTTGTGGTCTTCGCCCGGATAGATGTTGGCATCCCCTCCCAGCGCCTTGATACGCGCTTCAATAAAACGCAACATCTCCGGCCGGGGACCGAAATTCAGCGCTCCGGTAGAACAGGCCGTTACACAGGCGGGCTTGAGTCCATGGGTGACCCGATCGACGCACATGGTGCATTTGTTGATGCGTCCGGTGGCCTTGTCCTTGCGAGGGATGTCATACGGGCAGTAGGACAGCACATCGTCGTACTCCAACTGTTGGGTCTTTTCGGTAAATAGGACTGCGCCGCTGTCATGCCGGATGATCGCACCGGGCACGCTTTCGCTCGCTTCGATGCAGGGCGGATCATCACAATGGCGGCACCGTTCGCTGAAAAAGGCCCAGTCAATGCCGTCGTTGGATATGCGGGTCTCCATGAAAACGATCCGATTCCACGTCTGTCCCGAAAGATCGGGCGGGTTTTCATGACTTCCGCGGTTTTCAGTCTGTTCGGCTTTCAATTGGTTCCAGTTTTTGCATGCCACCTGACAGGCGCGGCATGCCGTACATCTGGAAATATCGATGCAGATGGTCATCTGTTCCATTTTTCTGCTCCTGTTTTTGGGTCGCATGGTCACGCCGCATGGGTTTAAGTCTTCTTGACGATGTCCACCATAAAGACCTTGCTTTCCGGAATCATGGTGTTGGCGTCGCCGATGTTGGGCGTGACGATATTGGCGCTGTCGCCGAAAGTAAATATCTCCGGTTTCTTGTCCTTGGGACCATATTTTCTTTCGGCAGTCGTCACCCAACCGTAGTGGTACGGAATGCCCACCTGATGAATGGTCTGGCCGACGATCGTGAAGGGCCGCCAGCGCACGGTCACCATCGCGATGGCCTCCAATTCGCCGCGCGCTGATTTGACGATCACTTTTTCGCCGTTGCGAATTCCTTTCAGTTCGGCCAGTTCCGTGCTCATCTCAACAAACATGCCCGGCTCCATCTCCACCAGCCAGGGCTGCCAGCGTGTCATGACGCCGGTCTGCCAATGTTCGGTTACACGATAGGTCGTGCACACGAACGGGTAGCTTTCATCGTGGCTCGCCCGGCTGTTGACTTCCCGGCCGTTTTTCGCACGGTCCCAGCGCATCAGCACCGGGCTGATGAATTGAGCCGACAAGGGGTTCTTGTCCAGCGGGCTTTCCAAGGGTTCGTAATGTTCGGGAAAAGGACCGTCCGCAAGCCCCGCACCGAACAAATGTCCGTGACCTTCCGCCTGCATGATAAACGGGTAGCGCGCCTTGGCGCCGGCCGACAAGGGGGGCCACCCGCCGTCGGGAAGGTCGCCTTTCCAAACATCGAGCCGCCATTCGATCACCGGTTTCTCTGATGCCCAGGGTCGGCCGTTCATATCGACCGATGCCCGGTTGTACAAGATACGCCGGTTGAGCGGCCAGCTCCATGCCCAGCCTGAATATAAACCGATGCCGGACGGATCGTCCTTGATCTTGCGCGCCGCCATATTGCCTTCTTCGGTGTATGAATTGCAGTACAGCCAGTTCCCCGATGAGGTCGAGCCGTCGTCACCCAGGTAAGTAAAACTGGGAACCAGCGTGCCGCGGTTGAAGAGTTTTCCGTTGATGATCTTATCTTCTAAAAAGTATCCGTTGATCTCTTTGGCGATCTTGTGCGGATCGATATGCTTGACGTTTCCGGCGGCGTCCTTTTGGCCATACTCCCAACGCAGTTTGAGAATGGGCGCAGCAAAAACGTCTTTACTCTTTTGGTACAAGGTTTTAACACAAATGAACAAAGCATTGATTATTTCGGCATCCGCCAAAGCCTGGCCGGGCGGATCAACTGCTTTATAGCGCCATTGCATCCAGCGGCCGCTGTTGGTAATACTGCCTTCTTTTTCATAGGATGCCGCACAGGGCAGGAGAAATACTTCAGTCTTGATCCTGGTCGGGTCCATGCCCGGCCCTTTCCAGAACGATGCGGTTTCATTGTCGAACAAGTTTACATTGACGAGCCAGTCCAGCTTGGTCAGGGCCTGCCGGCTCTTGTTCGCATTTGCGCCGCTGCAGGCAGGATTTTGCCCCCATGCAAAAAACCCGCTGAGTTTTTCCTGATACAACTTGTCGAATATCGTCAACCAGGAATAATCGACACCGCTGTCCAGTTTGGGCAGATAGCGATAGGCTTCCTCCAGGGATACTTCTTTGCCGTAAAATTCTCTCAGCAGACTGGCGGAATACTTCGGATAATTGCGCCACCAGTTCGCGCTGAGCGGATCGAAACTTTTGGGGGTGTTCGCGTCATTGTAGGCTGCAAACGTCGCTTGTGAGGCCAGGGGGGTTTTCAGATAACCCGGGAGAATATGGAACAAGAGGCTTTGATCCGTAGATCCCTGCACATTGGATTCGCCGCGCAGCGCATTCACCCCGCCGCCGGCCATGCCCATATTGCCTAAAAGCAGTTGAATGATGCTCATGGCCCGGATGTTCTGGGTGCCCACGGTATGCTGGGTCCAGCCCATCGCATACAAAACCGTACCGGATTTATCCGGAGCGCCGGACTTGGCGTAGGTCGAATACACCGCAAGAAGCCTGTCCTGCGGGGTGCCCGTAATGGAGGAGACGATTTCCAGATGATAGCGGGAGAAATGCTTTTTGAGCAATTGGAAGACACTGTTGGGATCTTGCAGGGTTTTGTCCTTGAGGATGTTGCCCTTTTCATCCCTCTGGTAAGCCCAGGTCGATTTATCGTATTTCCCATCCACATAACCTTCGGCTGTTTTCTCCGCAAGCAACCCCGAGAACACTCCTGCATTGTCGCCGGGAAGGATGAACTCGGGTTGAATCAAGAAGGAAGCATTCGTGTACTCCCGTACATACTCCTCGAAGTAAAGTTTGTTTTCCAGGATATAGTTGATCATGCCTCCCAGGAAGGCAATGTCGCTGCCGGAACGCAGCGGGGCATAGATGTGGGCTTTGCGGGATGTTCGCGTGTAGCGGGGATCCACGCTGATCAGCGTCGCTCCTTTTTCAATCGCCTTCATGATCCATTTGAAGCTGATGGGGTGATTTTTGACCGGATTGCTTCCCATGGCCAGAATATAATCGCTGTTGCGGATATCGATCCAATGATTGGTCATTGCGCCGCGTCCGAACGACTCTCCCAGAGCCGCTACAGTTGCGGAGTGTCAGATCCGCGCCTGGTGCTCGATGTACACCAGGCCCAGGGCGCGCAGAAATTTCTGATAAATATAACACTCTTCGTTGTCCAAGGCGGCGCTTCCCAACGATGCAATGCCCATGGTGCGGTTCACTTCCCGGCCGGCCGCATTCTTTATTTCAAAACTTTTGTCCCGGCTCGCTTTGATATGGCCGGCAATTCTATCGAGGGCGAAATCCCATGAAACTTCCTTCCACTGCGTGCCGAAAGCCGGCCGGTACATGGGGGCTGTGATCCGGTTGGGATTGTTATGCGATAACTGATATACGGACATTCCCTTGCTGCAAAGGCTGCCCTCGTTGATCGGATGATCCGGGTCGCCTTCCGTATTGACGACTTTGCCGCCGATCGTATGAACCAGAATTCCGCACCCCACGGCGCAATAGGGGCAAATCGTGGTGGTCTGGTCGGCGTGCATGATCCGCAGCGAAGCGGCATACGCCTCTATGGGCGAGACATCGAATCCCAGCGCCCCGATGGCAATCCCCGAGATGGTGGCACCGGACGCTTTCAGAAATTGGCGTCGGTTCATTTCCATTGTCTACCTCCTTCTGAAGACAAAGCGCGGATCATTTTCTTCCCGGCATCAAAAAGCCGTGCGAAAAAGATAAAGCAATATCCGGGCCATAGGAGGTTTTTGGGGATTCAAGGCGCTTTGGTGACGATCAGTTCTGATAACGCTTCTCTGTTTTGTTTATTTTCCATAGTGCAAAAAAATATTTTTACACCACCAAACGTTGTGACCGTATCTGTCACACCCCTCTGGTAAGGTGTCCCTCAAGGAAAGCAGCTCCCTTTCCATGAATGCCGCAGGAAGGGCAATTGATAAACCGGCAATATACACTATCTGTGCCAAGGAGGGGATCATGACCGCATATTACGATCAACGTGACGGAGAGGAATTTTTCGAGTATCACGGCAATACGTCCATTGAGCGCATCCGCAGAAAAAACGGCATCATTCGGCGCGAGTGGCTGTGTTTCGATTCGATCGAGGAGGCGGAGGCGTTTTTTAACGATCAGTGCGCCTGCTGCGAGGCGGTTTAATGGGTTCCCGGGTTGTTCGCGCGGCCATCGATTGCGTGGCCATGTGCCTGATTGTGGCCATGAGCGCCGGGCTTACCTGGATTATCTGGCAATAAACCAAGGCCCAGCGGCAGTGCTTAATCCGAGCCCGCGGTGTGGACAAGTCCTACCAGGTCCGTGCTGGTGGTGGTGCGGGTTAGAGGCGTGTGACTGCAACGAAGTTGTTCTCTGCAATTGCGCTTGAAACTACGGGCAGGAATCAAGATAACCCGGGAGCCTCATGGGTCCTCCCGTTGATTACGAGTGAATGTGGGCCCATGTTTTTTTCAAAATCATTATTGACATCCCCCAGGCCTTCTGAGAAAAGGTTGCCTATTCTCAATTCCTTTCAGCCTGATTCCTCGCATCGACGTGACCTCCTGTGCTGCTTTCTCCGGCGGTATGATCCAGCAGGGGCACGGTCCTTTTTTCGAACCTGCCGTTTTTCACTTGATCCACAGATGACAATTGATCCATCAATCTATCTAGGAGGCCCTATGAAAAAAGTGTTCGGATGGGTGGTGTGTGGTGCCTTTGTTATGGGTATGTTCAGCATAGCCTATGCGCAGTTTGCCAAACCCGATGATGCCATCGCGTATCGGCAATCGGTCATGACTCTGATCGGCCAGCATTTCGGTCGTATCGCTGCGGTGGTCAAGGGTGAAAAGCCCTATCAACAGCAGGAGGTGGCCAAAAATGCGGAACTGGTTTCAACGTTGAGCAAGCTGCCCTGGGACGCATTCGCTGCCGCTGGTGCCGACAAAGGTAAAACGCACATGAAACCGGAAGTGCTCCAGAACAAAGAAGCCTTCAAGTCAGCCGCCGCGGCAATGGAAAAGGAAGCGGCCAAGCTGGCTCAGGTGGCGGCGGGTGGCAGCCTGGACGATGTCAAAACTCAGTTCGGCGCCGTGGGTAAGAGCTGCAAGGCCTGCCACGACAAGTGGCGTACCCAATAGCAGCCCAATCCCCAAACGGTATATTCCACCCGTACATGGCTTTGTAAAACTCGGAATCGGGATCGGAATCGACAGAGGCTAGTGGCTTCAGCCAGACCGTTTGCCCCCCCGATAGCGACCCAACTATCCGTCCCCATCGAGCCAGCGCCATTCGGATTTCGAAAGTATCTCTAGACCCACAAATCAGGCTCTGAGATCCATTCGCCCGCTCACCGCACCAGCAGATACACCGCGGCCGCAGACAGGATCGTCACAATGACGGCCACTGTGGTGCGCGGTGCGTCAGCCGGCGCTTCCAGGCCCGCATGCCACGGTTTGGCACCTGTGATCATGGGGGTGATCAGATTGTCGCGCTTGACCAAAAGGTAGAAGAAAACGGCCAAGACGTGAAGACCGATAAGGGTCAGGATCACCCATTGATTGAGGTGATGGATGTGTGTCAGCAAACGGCTGGTGGGGTTGCTCACCCAAGGGTAAAGGGGTCCCTGAGTGAATATCTCGTCATTGGCGAACAAGCCGGTGACCGCCTGGAGCAGCAGGGCCAGCAACATGGCAATGATCGACCAGCCGCCCAGGGGGTTATGCCCCAGATGGCCAGGATGGTCCGGACGCATCAGGGAGCGGGTATACCGCCAAACGGCCGTAGGGCCGCGCACAAAGGATGAAAAGCGCGCGTAACGGCTGCCGATGATGCCCCAGACCAAACGGAAAATCAGCAGCGCAAGAATGCTGAATCCGCTCCACATGTGATAGCGCATGGCATTGCCGCCTATCTTGGCGGTCACGAACGATGTGGTGACCAGCAAAACAAGCGCCCAATGGAAGAGCCGCGTGGGCCGGTCCCAGATCATTATCATCCGGCTGCCTTGAGCGCCTTTTTCTTGTTTTTGTGCGGTGTTCGGCATGGCCGGGTGATCTCCTGTGAATTCATACCAAGCGTGGTCAGGCCGATTTCAGCTCGGGCCGGCCGCTTGGACAAATGCGGCCACCAATTCGCGGCAAAAGGCCGGGATATCAGACACCACGCGGCCCCACACCAGATTGCCGTCGCGAAAGGCGGGTTCGTCGACCCACGTCGCCCCGGCATTGACCAGATCATCCTTGATCCCGCGGGACCCTGTGGCCTTACGCCCTGTCACGATGCCCGCCGATATGGCCACCAGGCCTCCATGACAAATGATACCCAAGGGCTTGCCATCATTATGAAGCTCCTGCACCAGCCAGATGACATGTTCGTGGCGCCGGAGTTTATCCGGCGCCCAACCGCCCGGGATGACCAGGCCGAGCAGCTTTTGCCGGGCCAGGGAATCGGTTCTGGCCGTCGGGATGATTTTCAGCCCATTTTTTCCGTGCACCGGGTTCAGATCCAATCCCGCCGCAATGACCTCCGCACCTTCTTCCTGCAAACGCATGTAAGGTACATAGAATTCAAGATCTTCGACCCCTTCGGCCAAGAGAATCGCTATTTTGTGATTGCGCAGACGCATAGCAGCACCTCCTCCACCCTTAACGCCCGTCAGACGGGTCGTTGCGGGGGTTGCGATTTTTGGCAGGTTGTCGAAAAACAAGCATCCGGCGGAAGACTGACCAGCGGCGCCGGACGGTCCCTTTCAACAGCCTGTTCGATTTTTGCTCCGCGTACTGAACCAACCGACAAGATCAGACACTGCAACAAGAATTCAAGAGGGTGGTGAGGAAGACAGCTTCATGCCACCTTCAGCGCAGCGCGTGCAGTCGCTCCATCAAGCCCTGGATGTGCCGATCGTCAAAATAGAACCGCAAGTCCAGAAATTGCTGCCGCAAGGCCAGTACCTTTTCTTTGACTTCCTTTGCGCGCAGGATCGCATCGGCGATCAACTCGGCCAGAACGGCGAAATCTTTGGTCTGCATGCCGAAGCGGGTCATCTCGGCCACTCCCAGCCGCAAGGCTCCGGAGGCCGTGAAGCCTTCTTCTTCCGGTGCCGCCTGATAATTGCAGATGATGTTGTTGGCTTCCAGGCGTTGTGCCATGGCAGGCCCCTGCGAATACCCCACCTTGACGATCACCTGATGGGTTTCAGTGAAATCGATGGACGGATCTCCGGCAACTTCCAGCCTGCACGCGTGCAACGCGCGGGCGAAGGCCTTGGCGTTGGCAATGACCTGAGGCTGATATTGATCCTTGAAGGCGTTCATCTCCATGGCGGCTACCAGCAGTCCCAGCAGGGTGCCCAAATGGTGGTTGCTGACCGCGCCGGGAAAAGCGCGGCGCTGGACGGCTTCCCACAAGGCGGCTTGATCCGGGCGAGCGGATCTCGGACCGGCGGCCACGATCCCGCGCTGGGTGCCGAAAAAGGTTTTATGGGTCGAACCGGTCACCAGATCGGCGCCCTCGGCAAAGGGCTGTTGAAAGTGCGGACCGCACAATCCCAACACATGGGCCATATCGTACAGCAGCACCGCATCCAATTCCAACTCGTCGATCAAGCGCCGCACCGCGGCCACCGGCTCCCTGTGCAAGGTCATGCTTTTGCCCAAAATGATCAGTTCCGGCCGGTAGCGGGCCATCATCTCGCGGCAGGCCGCCAGGTCGATGTCATAGGGGTTGCCGGGCAAGGGCGGAAAATTGACCACGGCGGGCTGTTCGGTGGCCGGGTCGCGCATCACATAATCGCGCAAGGCCCCCATGGGTTGGGCGCTCAGGTGCCCGCCGTTGATGATGTGGTGGTTCATCACCCTGCGCAAGCGCCGCTGTTCGCTTCTGCGGTCGGCGCGGTTGACATGATCCACCAGGGCGCTGAATACCACCATATTGGCCATCTGCCCGGAAATGGGCCGCGTCTCGATCTCACGGCAGCCCAGGTACAGGCGCAGTTGTTCGGTCAAGGCGGTTTCCACGGCGGCGATGAATTCGGTGCCCTGGTAGTAAAAAACCTCTGCATCGGCGAAGGCTTTAAGCATTTTATGTTCCGCGTAGCGCCCCATCGGGTCGGTGATCGAAAGCAGGCGCACCAGAGGCGATGGGGTCTGTTCGGAAGGTATCAGGTTGATGCACTGCTCGCGCCGCCAGATGTGGTTGTCGATGGCCCTGCGCACCCACAAACCGGCCTGCTGGGAGCTGGCGGGATCGGCCTGGATCTCGGCAGACGATTTCTTCCGGTAGATCGCCCAGGTGATCGGCCGGGCATGCGGCGGTGCTTCGCTGCGCAGCAGGTAAGGCATTACGCCCGCCTTCAGCCGTTTGCCGCGCACATCGACATCGATGACGGTGCCCTCGCGGATGCGGCTGTCGATCAAGGCCAGGCCTATCGCGCGGCGGCCGCTTTGTTCGCCGATGGCCGAGGCGATGCCTTGGCCGCCGTACTGCCAATACGGCACCATGGTGCCGCTGGTGATCCAACCGAGCGGGACATCCTCTTTGAACACCTGCGCGCCGGCGCGGGCAATGCCTTTATCGATCAATTCGATGCAGTAAATCCGGCGCGGCAGATCCGGCAGGGCCTCAAAGCGCCCGCGCATGAATTGCTGGACAGCCTGAAACTGTCTTTGCAAAGCCGGTTGGCCGATAAATTCGCCTTTGAGCGGCGCAAAGCTGACGGCAAAACGGGCCAAACCGTTGGCGAAGATCGGAATGGGGCGTCCTTCCGGATCAAGGCCCAGTTCGTGGCCGTAGAGGGGCAGGCCCGCCTCCAGGCGCAGCGTGTCACGCGCGCCCAAGCCTACCGGCAGCGCGCCGTGCTTTATCAGAAGATCCCAGACCGGCAGGGCCCCATCGGCCGGCATGAACATTTCAAAGCACAAGGGTTCGCCCGTATACCCGGTTCGCGACAACCACACCTCGGTTCCAGCGCAGCGCACGATACTGAGTGCGTTGCGCTTGGGCTCAGGCAGGGCGCCCTGTTCGATGATCCCCGCCAGGATGTTTTTGGACCGCGGGCCCTGCAGGCTGAACATGGCGATCTCGCGCGTGCGATCGATCAGTTCGACTGTCTTGAAACGGGCGCGCACCGCCTGCAGGTGCTCCCAATCCGTGGCAAGGTTGGCGGCATTGACCACCAATAAATAGTGATCGTCGAAGAAGCGGCACAGGTAGGCATCGTCCACGGCACCGCCCTTGTCGTCGGGAATCATGGTGTAGTGGCTTCTGCCGACATCCAGCGCGGCTGCGTTGTTGGTCAATGCAAATTGCAGAAAAGCCAGCGCTTCGTCTCCGCGAATGACCAGCCGCCCCATATGGGATACATCGAAGAGGCCGGCCTGACGCCGCGTGGCCAGATGTTCCTCGAAAATGCCGGAAGCATATTGCAGCGGCATTTCCCAGCCTCCGAACGGCACCATCCGGGCGCCGAGGCCGACATGACGCGCGAACAAGGGTGTTTGCAGCAGGGTTGCCATAATAAATGCGCCTTTCATGGTTACTGAATCCAGTAATACACCCCCTGCAGCACTCCCCAGGCCAGAGCCAAGGCTGATACCGCCAGGCAGCCGGCGGCGATCAGGCGATGGGACAGTTTTTCGCGCGACTTTTCCTGATATCCCAGCAGGACTCCGCACAGCGCGCCGGCCGCCATGCCGCCCATATGAGCCCAGTTGTTGATGCCGGGCACCAAAAACCCGAAGAGTAAAATGAACAGGGCCCATCCGCCGACCTGTTTATAGATCGCCAGTCCGAAAAGTCCCCCGCGGTGCTTTCCGTAGTAGAGAGCCGCGCCGATCAGTCCGCACAGGGCCGCCGAGGCGCCGAGGGTCAGCGGTATGCCGGCCATGAAAGAAATCCAGAATCCGCCTATGCCGCTTAGGGTGTAGATGGCAAAAAAACGATAGGGGCCGTAGAGTTGGGTGACCAAAGGACCAATCTGGTAAAGGGCGATCATGTTGAAAAAGATATGGAATATGGAGCCATGCAGGTAGTTGGCCGAAAGCAGGGTCCACCATCCCGAAGATAGATTCATCAAAAAGGTGCCCGTGGCCCCCAGGACGGCCAAGCTGTTTTGGTCGGGCGCAAGCAGTCCCAGCGGGTTGAAACCGAGTCCCAAGCGCCGAGGATTGAGCAACAGGCTGAACAGGTACATGCCCACATTGGCGTAGATGATGGTACGGATGATCTGTTCGCCTGATCCCCATCCTCGGGTGAGGGGGTTGTTCTTCCAGCGCGATCCGGGAGCCTGAATGCCGCAAAAAGGACATCTGGATTCGTCCTCGCTGATCAATTTGCGACAGTTCGGACACAAAATGGAATTGCGCGACGGTCGGTTCATTAATGTACGGTCCTTTTCGAAAAACTGGGACCCCTGCCCGTTCAAGGGTTGGGGCTGAATCTTCACAACCCGGAAGTGCGCTTATTTCACCCGCAGGCATGCTCTGCGCAGTAGTGCCGATCCACTCCGTTTATCACTCCCACAGTATCGGATTGCCGTCCAGGTGATCGGTCACCGTGCGACCGATGCGGTCCATGGCCTGCAAGTCTTCTTCTCCCAGTGAAATGCGGCCTGCCGCAGCGTTCTGGGTGGCTTGTTCGCTGTTGCGGGCGCCTGCAATGGCGCAGGTGCCGGGTTGTGCAATGACCCAGGCCAAGGCCAACTGCCCCAGTGACAGGCCGTATTTATCCGCAATCGGGCGCAGTTGCGCCACCGCCGCCTGAACGCGCGTGAAGTGTGCGGGTTGAAAAAGGCGGTTGGTGCTCCGATGGTCTCCCCTGGCGAACTTGTGATCCGGGCCGAATTTGCCGGTCAACAGTCCTTGGGCCATGGGTGAATAGGCCAGGATGGTCATGTCTTTTTCGCGGCAATACGGCGTCTCCTCCCGTTCAACGGCGCGCCAGAAGAGGGAGTAGGGCGGCTGCAGACTCTCTATCGGGCCGTATTGGGCTATTTCTTCCATCTGCCGGCGATTGAAATTGGAGACGCCGATGGCACGGATTTTACCCTGATCCTTCAGGTGGATCATGGCGCGCATGATTTCTTCCAGCGGCACGGCGGGATGGCCAAAGCTGCCGGGCGGCCAATGCACCTGGTATAGATCGATGTAATGGGTGTTCAGATTCTTCAGGGACAGGTGGCAGGCCTCGATGATCTGCTCATATTGGAGGTGGTTGCTGAACACCTTGGTGGCCAGGACAATCCGATCGCGAACATCTGAAAGCGCCTTGGCGACCATGCGTTCCGAATGACCGTTGCCGTATACTTCGGCCGTATCGAAGGCAGTGACGCCGGCATCCAGCGCAGCACGCATGGCGCGTTGGGTTTGATTGTCGTCGATGCCGGACCACATGGCTTTACCGGCCTGCCAGGTGCCCATGATGACGGCCGAAACATGTATGCCGCTGCGGCCGATCTGTCGCTGCTGCATGTTTCCTCCTTGGCGCGAATCAATGCAAGATAGTAACAATGGACATTCCGGGCGCAAGATGGAGAGTGCGGCCGTGCGCCACTGTTATCCTGCGGCCGGGTGCTGGGGATATCCATCCCGGGGCGCTCCCATCTTTGGCCCGGTGGGGGGTGAGCCTCCGGATATGCGATTGACACCCCTTTTAGCATAGTTGTATACGAAATGCATCTTTAAACAAGGTCGCCGCAATTCTTGGCAAAAGGGGTCTTATTGGGTTTTAAGGTAAAGGTAGACCCGTACTATGAAAAGCATGGTTTTTTTAGGCTTGCTGATTTGTTTGGCGGGTTGCGCGTCTCAAAACGAAGGGTCAACCGAGTTGATCGAGACCCAGGAACCCCTGGTGACCGGCTGCAGCATGCTGGGCGTGATTTCCGAAACGGCCGATGCCGGCTGGATTTCCGAACACGCCGCCCGGTACCGTATGATCGGAAAAGTAAAAGCGCGCGCCGCACAATTGGGGACCACCCATATCGTCTGGTTGCACAAAACCGACTATTCGGCTGCTGCAAAGGCCTATCGATGCAAATGATCTTGAATTCGCAAAGCTCGACAAGACGATTCGCCGCTTTGCCCCAGATGACGGAAAAATCGGACTCCCAGCCGATCCATCAGAATTGAGCACATTCACTTTACACTTGTCGCTCAACCCTTTACACTCCGGCCCATGAAACCCACGTTCAACATAGCCGTGCGCGCCATGGTCGAGCATGTGCTGCGCTGCGGGGACCTGCGCTCCGACTTCATGGGATCGGCCGGCGCTCTTGAAGGCATCCGCGCTCACCAGCGGGTCCAGCGTGGGCGGCCTGCCGATTACCAGGCCGAAGTGGCCGTGAGTTTGGAACTCAAGCGGCCCGATTATGATCTGAAGGTCGGCGGCCGCATCGACGGGGTATTCCGCGACAACGAGCGTGTCATGATCGAAGAGATCAAGACCACCCGAGCCCCTTTGCAGGAAATCGAGGCCTCCCCGGATCCCATCCACTGGGGACAAGCCCAATGCTACGCCCACATGTACGCCGTCCAGGAAAATCTGACGCAGGTGGAGGTGCGGCTGACGTACGTCCACCTGGACAACGGTCGTGTCCTGGAGATGGTTCGCAATTTTGAATGCGGTGAGTTGGCTCTTTTTTTCAATGACCTGCTCGAGCGCTACCTTCTTTGGCTGCAGCAAATGTGGCAATGGGTTCTGGAACGTGACAGGAGCATCGAGCAACTCGCTTTTCCCTTTGAAACCTATCGGGCCGGCCAACGGGAAATGGCTGTGGAAGTATTCCGCACCATTCGGGACGGCGCTCATTTGCTGGTGCAAGCGGCCACCGGTATCGGCAAGACCATGGCCGCCCTTTATCCGGCCGTCAAGGCCCTTGGGCGGCAGCATGTGCCCAAAGTGGTTTTCTTGACCGCGCGCACGACAGGACGTTTGGCCGCCGAAGCGGCTTTGCAGGCTCTGGGCCAAAGGGGCATGCGCCTCAAGAGGATCACCTTGACGGCCAAGGAGAAGATTTGCTTTTCCGCTCAAAAGAGTTGCTCACCGGAAGAGTGTCCTTTCGCCAAAGGGTATTTTGACCGCATCAACAACGCATTGGGGGCGGCTTTTACGCATGATGCCATGACCCGCGAGGCCATCGAAAAAGTGGCCGTCGCGTTTCAGGTATGCCCCTTTGAATTATCTTTGGAACTGGCGAACTGGGCCGATTGCGTCATCTGTGACTACAATTATGCCTTTGATCCGACCGTGAGCCTGCGTCGCCTTTTCGGAGAAGAGGCCGGCGGGCACGCGCTGTTGGTTGACGAGGCGCATAACCTGGTGGACCGCTCACGGGAGATGTTTTCGGCCCGGCTGAACAAACAGGCCTTTTTAGTGCTGCGGCGGAACACGAAAAAAGATCTGCCGCGCATCTATCGTGCCTTGGGCCGCATCAATTCCTGGATGGCGGCGTTGCGCAAGCGCTGCATGGAAACAGGCGGGCTGTTGATCGAAAAAAATGCACCCGACGACCTGATCGAGCGCTTGCGCGCTTTTGCCGCCGCGGCCGAACATTGGCTGCGGCTGAACCAGCCCGCGGATTTTCGCGAAGAGCTGTTGCAGACCTATTTCGATAGTTTGGCTTTCATACGCATCGCCGAGCGATATTCCGAGGGTTACGCGACCATCTCGGAAGCAGTCGCAAAAGACGTCCAGATCAAACTCTTCTGCATGGACACGTCCGAGCCGCTGCGCAATTGCTGGCGCACTTGCCGCGCGGCGGTGCTTTTCTCGGCCACCCTGGCGCCTGCGGATTACTTTCAAGCGGTCCTGGGATGCCATCCGGACGCGCGCAAAATGTGTTTGACCTCTCCTTTTCCGCCTGCCAATCTGGCCGTCTTTCTTGCATCGCGTATTTCAACGTTTTATCGCCGGCGACAAGACTCATGCCAGGCATTGAGCCGCGCCATGGCCGAAATGGTGATGCAGCGACAGGGGCATTACCTTTTGTTTTTTCCCTCCTATGAATATCTGACGATGGTCCTGGACTGTTTTCGAGGAGATTGTTCAGACGTCGATGTCATCGTGCAGACGCGTGAAATGAGTGAATCGGACCGGGAGGCCTTCCTGGCGAAATTCGGCCGGCAGGTGGAGCGAACCTTGGTCGGATTTGCCGTCATGGGAGGCATATTCGGCGAAGGCATCGATCTGAAAGGCGAGCGCCTTACCGGTGCAATCATTGTGGGCGTCGGTCTGCCCGCCATTGGTACTGAAAGGGAGTTGATCCGGGAGTACTACGATCGCACGCAGGGACTTGGATTTGAATTTGCCTACCAATATCCGGGCATCAACCGTGTCCTCCAAGCCGCAGGGCGGGTGATCCGCTCCGAAACGGACCGCGGGGTGGTGCTGCTGATCGATCCACGCTATATTCAGCGGCGCTATCATTCGTTGCTGCCGCCCTGGTGGCAATTGCAGCCCGCAGGGCCACCCACCGAGTTCCGGGCGCAGCTGGCCGAGTTCTGGGGCCGTCAATGAATGCCTCCATGATATTCGGTTTATTCGCGGGCGGCGTATGCTCTGCATGCCTCAAATCTGAAATTCGCCGGTTCAGAAATACTCAGCATCCGAAGTAGTAAAGCGGGTGAAAAGACCCGCCAAGAGACGGCGTCAGTGCCATTGCGGCAGGAGAAAAACCGCTTGAACCCCTATCGCCCACCTCTTCGGGACATGGGTGTGCGTGGGCAGGCTGCTTTTTAGCCCTATTTGGGCACCCGGACGTTGTTGAAAGGCACTTCGTCCGAACGCCATCTATAGGCGCCGAAAAACGTGCGGGTGCCGACGTAGGCTCTGAGATTCAGGCGGGATAGTGGTGCCGAGCCGAGTGCCGTTTCCTTGAATAGCAATTTTTTGGTTGTGGCCGGACGGCGTGCCGGCGCTGCCGGTAAAGGCGTCGCAGCTGGGCGCCCGGCCGTTGAAGTTCCTTCTTGTGTATCCAGAACGGTTCGGACGCGGAAAGCCATCTTGACCCGAATGCTGTCGCCTTCATTGATGAAGGCCAGCGAACGGACGGCGATAATCTTGGCCTCGGTGATCGCTTGACGCTCCGATTCGTCGACGAGCTCGCCATCGCTTACCTCCGTTGTAGAAGTATAGTGCTGCATTCTGGCATCGTTCAATACATCTTTCAGCTCTTCAAGGACTGCTTCAGCCGATGTTTCAGCAGGCGTCTCGGATCGTTTGACAGTGACCAGGCTGGTTTTAATGATAATGGATTCATGGACGCGCTTTTTTTCCGCTAAGGCGGCATGGGCATTCTGAAAAGCCAATTCAGCGGAATCCTTCCTGAGTCTGAGAACTTCAAGCTCGGTAGTCATCTTGCCCAGTTGGGTCTGTTTGTCGGTGAGTATCTGGGTTAGAGAATCTCTATCGCCACGCGCGGAGGCAATCTTCTGCTCCAGATACGTTATTCGCTCCCTGAAGGAAATGAGCTGCTCTCTCTGGTTGGCCTCTGCCTGCTGGTTAGCCGCGGCGGTTTCACGAATCATCCCTTCCGTCCGGCTCAGATCATATTTTTCGGCCAGGTAGTTGCTCTGCGATAGAAACGATTCCAGATCCTTCATGGAAGTTATAATGGCTGCTCTGATTTCCGGGGCGGCACTGTCCGGCTTTACGCTTCCGGTTTCCGGCGCCTGAAAGGGATAGAGCTCGTAACGCTTGATCCGCAGGTAAGTTGTTCCGTGGGAGTTCTGCACCAGAGCGAGCCGCAACGGTTCTTCACGGTTCCATTTGGCGGTCCCCTCTTCTACAGCCCTGATATAGTCGCTGGTTAGCACATTGTTGATGACTTTGGTAACGGACTGGATATAGGTTCCCATGTGCTGAGCCATCAGCGGCGCCGAAGCCCGGTCGGCAACACCCTCCAGCTTATGGGCCGTGTCCATGAATCCCCTCGTGTAGATAACCGCCACGATGATTTCACCCTGTTTTGTCGTTTTCAGCCATCTGGTCAATGCTTCCTGTTGAGCGCGGATATCCTCCTGGTAGCGGACAATTGAATTGTCGATGTTCACAATACCGGACATAAGGTTATCGACATTTTTGCGGGTTTCTTCGAAATCATAGAATGCCGTTTGGAACTGAGCCGTCAGATCATCCGCTCGTTTCTTGGTCCGCTGGAATTCGCTGGTGGCCGCATCGATGGCCGCTTTATAGGCTGAGTTCTCTTTTCGTCTTTCTTCCTCCACAATAGACGTATTCAGCCGGTCTTCCTCAAGAGTTGAAAAGCCTCTGCGGTTTTCCACATCGGACTTGATCAGGTGTTTGATTCTTTCTTTGGAATCGGCATCCAGCTGCAACCATTTGCTCGGTTGGGTTTCGGCGTGCGCTTGTTCGATAAGCAGGAGAAGAAAAAGACCGGCCAGCAAGAATTTTCCAAAAGTTTTCATGGTCTATACTCCATTGGCATTGTTCATTGGCTCAGGGCTTTCACCCTATTCTTTACCCTTTTCATTCGCGGCGAGGCTCCACTATCTGTACCTGCAAAGGTCGGACTGAATCCATGTGAATGTCGCGCTGTGGAAAGGCGATGGTGATTGCATGCTTGCTTAAAAGCGCGTTGATTTGATAACGAACGTCGCTGGCCATCCGCTTCCTTTCTACGACTCCCTGGACGATCACCCAGAAAAAAAGTTCGAAAATCAGGGCATTGTCCCCAAAATCGTTAAAAATGACATAGGGTTTGGGCTCCTTCAAAACGAATGTGGTCTGATCCGCCGCCTGCAGGAGCAATCCGGTCACCTGCGTTACGGGAGATCCGTAGGCCACGCCCACAGACACTTGGACGCGAATCATCTGGTCGGACAACGTCCAATTGACAATGTTTTTTTCCAGAAAACTGCTGTTGGGGACCAGAATGTGGATGTTTTCAGCGGTCTTGACGCGTGTGCAGCGGGCCCCGATTTCCTCCACGCGCACGCATTTGCCTTCCAGTTCGATGAGATCGCCGATCCTGATCGGCCGCTCTGCCATGATGATAAACCCGCTGATGAAATTATTGATCAGGTTTTGGGCGCCGAAACCAAGTCCGATAGCGATCGCGCCGCCCAGGAATGTGAACGCCGTAAGGGGAATGTTGACGGTGCGAAGGGCGAAAAGAACAATCAACAAAAATCCTGTGTAGAGCAGCAGCTTCTCGGCGGCGGCGGCGGCGCTCGCCTCCATTTTGGTCTGCTTCAGCCGCATGGCGAGCAACCGGATGGCATACTTGACGACTATGATGCCGAGAATAAGGATGACGAGCGCCGTTGCGATTTTCCTGATTGTGACCCCCCTGTCGTCGATGACCCACAGTTCGAGGTTCCAGAGCTCGTCGAGTCTGGATCCCGAGCTTAACGCCTTTTCCCAGAGGGACGCCCGATTCCCATGGGCGGTGATCTCATCCATGAGCCGACCGGCGATCTGCGCTGTGGCCAAAAGGGTTGAAAGATATTCGCCACCGAATTTTCCGGTTCTGTTCAAGGCCTCCAAGCGATAGGCTGCATATTTCTGCGCAAAAGGATCCACATTGCCCTGATCCTTTTCCAAAGCAGTGATTCTAGACCGCAAGTTGACCTGCCAGGTTTGATACAACCCGAGGGCCTGTTGGGCATGCTGTAGGGCTGCTGAGGCTTCCTTCTCCCCGAGATCCAGTTCTCTGGTCGGAACATCTTTTTTCACGATCAGGTGACGCAGTTTCCACAACTTCTCCTGGGTATTGAGCAAATGCGTTGTATCCTCAGTCTGCTGCAGAATCGTCTCGTAGGCTTCCCGCCAGGCCTCTTGGGCTTTCAAGGCGCTTTAATTGGCTAAACTGCTCATGGCGGCGCAGTCAGACTGCAATTCAACTTCTACCTTTTTTTGCTAATCGAGCATGGATTGAAGACGCTCGTTCAACTTGTTCTTTTGCCTTCCAAGTCGGTCGGAGGGGTCTAAAGAGATCTCTTTTCTGATCATCTCCAGTTTCTGCTGGGCGGATTTCAGTTTGAGATCTGCAAGGCGCATTTCCTTTTTATGCAGATCCTGCCGGGCCTCTTGGAGTTCGAGCGCTGCCCTGGCAGCTTCCCGTTCCAGTTGTGCCTGAAGGTATTGAAGATCGCTTTCAGCCTCTTCACCCTTCTTTGCCTCTGTTTCCTCTTTGATTCGCCGCCAAGCCTGTTCGGTTTTTTCCAGATTTTTCTTGCTTTCGTCAAGTTTGAGTTCGTCGCTCTTAATCGACGTGCTCAAGACATCTTTTTCTTGCTGAACACCGGCAACCCTGTCGAGAAGTTTGTCATAGAAAGAAAGCGAATAGGGTGGTTTTTCCTCCAAGATGTATACCTCGACGCTCTCGATCTCTTTTTTCAGATCGACTTCATCGGCGGCGAGCGAAATGTTCTTTTTTAGCGTGTTGAGCAGGCGCTGATGGATGAACTTGATTTCCTGGAGTTTCGCCACGTTGCTGTTGCGTGCGCCTCGTTCCGAAGGAGGGGCCTGTTCGGCCAGGAACTTCTCTCTTTCAATTTTCCGGTTAATGCTCGAAAGTTTTTCCTGAACCGCCATGATGTGCTTGACGGAATCTTCCGTTGTTGGGCTGCGATCCGTGTCCGGCGCGGTTCCCGCCCATGCCGTACAGAACGAGGAGAAAAGCACGAACAACAATACCGCCGGGGCGACCATGATGGCCAATCGGTCGCTCAAGTCTCTATCTGAATTTTGTGCACCAGTCACTTCAGCTTTCCTCCCCGCGGGCGTGAGCACACTTCTTTTCCACCGGACTTCTACTGCCACAGTTTTTCAATGCGGGCACCAACATAGTAGAAGGATAATATCTCCCTGTAATTCTTTTTCTTGGCCATGTGGGCTGCGCCCCACTGGAATAACCCACGCCATGGCCCCAGCCGTGGCCTTCGAAAATGAAGGTATTGCCATCCAGGCGAATTCCGTGGAGGATCTCGGGCAGGTCCAATGCCCGGCGCAGCGTTGTCCGATTGCGCAGAATCTTGGTTTCTCCTCCGCTCAGGACAAGACGGACCTTGATGATTCGACCGCATGACGCCCGCTCATCTGCTTCGATCGCCTCAAGCCCCTTGGCCTCAACATTAATCTTTCGAAGAGCCGCCACAACATCGGGTACTGAATATTTGCGGGTCCAATTGGCCATCCCGCCCTTGAGACTTTCCGGGTCCCGGTGCACGGTGAGGTAGGGTTTGGACAGGTTAAAAATAGCCTGGGAATCGGCCGTAAAACCCCCGCTGTTGGCGCTGAACATGGCCAGGATCGGTTTATCTTCGTAGGTCAGAACCTCGCCGGTGGTGGCCTTGACCGCATTGGTACTGCGCGCGTGTTCCTTATCCATTCCGCCATAGGCTTGATCCCCCGCATAATCAACCAGATCGTATGCCCAGGCTTTGCGATGCAGGAGTTGGTAGTAGGCGTAGGTGCGGGCAGCGACGGACTGGGCTTTCAGACTCTCAACAGGCCAGCTGACCATACTTTCGGAAGGAACCACACCAAGCAGATAATCTTCGATGTCGACGACATTGATAACCAGAAGCTTGCCCTCGCGGATTTGGGCCACAAGCTTGCCCCGCACCCTTTTCTCCTGGCTGCTGCAAATGATCTTGAGGGGTTTCTCACTTTCAAAGACCAGAACCTTCTCATCGATCTGCGAACGATTGAACAGGATTTTGCCATTCCGGGTACCAAGGGTAAATCGATCCCTGCAATCCAGTCCGGCAACGCATACAGCGGCCCCCTCGATACGCAGCTCTCCTGTGGTTTGGCACATGCGCACACGCACATCGATACGTTTCCGGATGGGCGGCACTGGTGACGGGGGCGGCGGGGTCGGTTCCGGCGGCGCAGCTTTGGCAATCTCTCTCAGAAGCGCCTCGGCTTGGAAGCGAAAGCGACCTTGCGGATATGTTTTAAAGTAATCTTCCAGCGTCGCCTGCGCCTCATCGAACCTTTGCATGTCGAAAAGCAAAATACCTTGTCGATATTGTGCAATCTCCGCAGCCTGCGGATAATTCTTGCGCACGTCCGCATAGACTTTCAAAGCCTCTTCGGAGGCATCCAGAAAAGACGATAAAAGCGAAGCCTTGGCCAGAAGGGCGTCGACTTTGGTCTTGGAGATCGTGGTGATCTCCTCGGCGGCATTAAAGCCCTCCAGTGCCTCCAGGTACTTTCCAACATCGATCAGGTAGCTGGCATAATTGATGTAGTATCTGGATAAATGCTCCTTCTCCAGAGTCTCATTGGACAACTCGGCCATGGACAAAGCGCTAAGCCCGGGTAATGCAATGAGCAATCCGAAAATCAGCAGGCTGAATCTCTGCATTGTTTCTAAACCTATAGCGCGGTCATTTCAATCGTTTTAGAAAATTCTTTTTGCAGTGATAAAAGGTTCAACGCACTGGGTCCCTTGCGATACCCTCAGTCCCCCATTGTCTCGACATACTGCTTCATGAATAAAAGGTTTTGGTCTTGCGGATTCATTTTCACTGCCTTTTCCAGGAGAGACAATGCCTTTTCCTTCTTGCCATGCGCAGCAAGATACTTGACGTAAACTTGATAGATCCGGACTTCATAGGGAAAAGCCGCGAGGCCTTGCTCCAGCGTCTTCAACATTTTTTCTTCTTCACCCAGGCTGCTCTGGGTATAAGCCAGGTAAAGATAGACTTCCTTGTCCTCTTTGATCTTTGCGGCCTGGGAAAGCTCCTGGTAGGCGTCACCAAATCTTCTTTGCGTAAATGCATCGATGCCTTTGCACTTGTGGGCTTCAAAGCGCTTTTCGAGAGTCTCCGGCGTGACCTCCGAGTCATCGATCAAAACCACCGTCCGGCCGTGAGGGAAAGGGGTATCCAATAGACTCTTGACAAGGACATCGCCCTCCATTTTGAGTTCCTTGACGATCGTCGCTCCCAAGTAATTGCCCTCCAGGACGACCTTGTTGCGGGCACGCAGGTTGCTCTGCCGGTTGTCAAAAACGTTGTTTTTGTTTAATTGCATATCGCCGCCGGCCTTATCCAAGCCTATCTCATTGGCCGTCAGTAAGCATTTTTCGATGGTTCCCCTGCCGCCCTCCACGGCGACTCCGCGCATGCAGCCGCTTATCTGGCCGCCCTTCAACGCCAGCACGCCGTCTTCTTTCAATACGATTCCGTCGCCCAGGTCACCGTTGATGAAGACCGTATCCATAACCACACTGCCGCCGTCGGCCTCTACGCAAGGCGCACAACCTTTCAAGGTGACGTGGGTAAGTTCGACCTGCCCCCGTTCAGCGACCAAAATTTTTTTCCATCCCTGCCCCGCAAAGATGGTGGGCCGTTGCAATGATCCTTTTACAGTAAGGATGCCGTTGACGACCATACGGGCCCCTGGTGCCAAAATCATTTGGACATCAGCCCCGATATTAAGCACGCTGCCACGGGCAATGGTGCCCTGTCCCTCCAGCCGGTAGACACCTGAAACCAGGGTTCCGGACAGCGATCCGCTGAGTTTGACCTCATCGTAGAACGGCATGGTCGCCAGGATGGTCTTTTCGTGAGAGGAACGATTTCCGGCCGGATCGACGGCTCTGATCCGGTAGTAATACGAATGTCCCTGAGACACTTCGGCATCCAGATAGTACAAATCCTTCGTATTCGCCACGAAGGCGAAATCGCCGACCGCTTTTTCGCTTTTCTCCACTGCGAAGGCCTTTAAATCTTCACTCTGCGGCAAGGCCCAGGTCAGAGACACCCCGGCCCGGCTGGCCTGTGCCGTGACCTTTTCCGGAGCCGGCGGCAAGACACCGTCAATCGTGACCGTACCCGCGGTCTCGTGCCAAACCCGTTCAACCCCGTTAGACCGGAACAGGTGTATACTCAGGGGCTGACGGGAGACCTGGTCTCCCTCCTGAACCACATAAACCCCCTTGTAAGCTCCGCCGCCAAGGTTGGACATGGGTAAACTCTTCTTGAAGTTCCCCAGGTCAAACGAGCAGGTCAGGTCCTTTTCGGATGCCACTTGCACTATAATTTGCTCCCCCGCCGCAAAAACATCTTTGTCGATGTTAGACTCCACGGAAAAGACTTCCGGCAGGCTTTTCCCGAGAGGGCTGTCGGGCACGAATTGAGACACCTTCCACCCCCAATCGTAAACCACCAGTCGCATTTTTTTCTTGGCCGAATCATCAAGAAACGCCTCAGCAATGGTCGCGGCGATTCCCACCGGGCTGGTGGGAATCGCTATTTTGCGTTTGGATGCGCTGTCCTGCCATGTGCCCAGTTCGGCACCTGCCTTGTTGACCAATCTGATTTTGGCCTCGACCTTGAATAGATCGTAGGCAACGCCCGTCACCATTGTGGCTGTGACTGGCCCCACCATCGAAATTCCGTGCGCAGCCGGCCGACTTCTGGCCCCCTGTTTCAGGACGTTCATTTGCATCAGCATTGTTTACAAAACCGACCCGGCCCTTAATGTCTAACTAAGCGGCATGCACATTCAGGCTTGCACAAGAAGGAGAAGGCAATGAAAGCATGTTTCATCGAAGATTTTGGCGGACGCGAAAAGCTTAAAGTAGCGGATCTGCCCAGACCCCATGCCGGTGAAGGCGAAGTGCTGGTTCGTATCCATGCGGCGGGCGTCAACCCGGTGGATTTTAAAATACGCGAGGGATGGCTCAAGGATTTGTTCCCCCATCGCTTTCCACTTATTCTGGGATGGGATTTGGCCGGCGTGGTGGAAGCGGTCGGCCCGAACGCCGGCCGCTTCAAACCCGGGGACTCCGTCTATGCCTATGCGCGCCTGCCGGAGTTGCAAAAAGGAACTTACGCCGAATATATGGCCTTGCCGGAAGGCCGACTTGCCCGCAAACCAAACCGCCTGAGTATGATCGAGGCTGCTTCCATCCCGCTGACCGCATTGACGGCCTACCAGGCGCTCGAGGCGGGGCGGCTGCAACGGGGCGAATCTGTTTTCATTCTGGGGGCATCGGGCGGGGTGGGTACCTTTGCCGTACAGCTTGCCGCCATCAGGGGCGCCCGCGTGATCGGTCTGAGCAGTGCAAAAAACAGTGCTTACATCAAGTCGCTGGGCGCCGATGCCGCCATCGATTACGAGCGCGGCGATTTCATCCAATCGGCCGGGGAATTGCTGCTTGAAGGCGCCGACCTGGTCCTGGACTGCCGGGGCGGCGACACTCTGGCCCGCGGTATGCTGTGCGTGCGCCCCGGCGGGCGGGTGGTGTCCATTATCGAAATCGTGGATGCGGAAGACCTCAAAAAACGCGATGTGCGTTTTGCCTACATCTTCGTGGAACCGAATGCGCAGCAGCTTGACCACATCCGTGAATTGATCGAGGGCGGCCGTTTCAGGACGCATGTCAGCCATACCTTCAGCCTGGATGAGGCGGCCAAAGCGCACGAGCAAATGGAGACCGGTCACACCCGGGGTAAAATTGTCCTCCAGACCGCTTAAGCCATACTGGCCGGCGTACGCCACCGACCACTTGAAATCGCCAGGCGTGTAAGACTCCGGTCTTTGAATCAGACTGCTGCTTGCTGATTCTGCCCGTTTCCGGTGTGAACCCAATTCGTTCGCGCAGCGGGGAGCGTCACTGTAAAACAGGTCCCCTTATTTACTTCTGAAACAAGTTTAATTTCACCATTATGCTTGTGAACAATGGAACTGGTAATCGCCAATCCCAGGCCGGTGCCTTTGTCTTCTCCTTTGGTGGTAAAAAACGGGTCGTAGACCGACTGCTGGATGCCTGCCGGAATCCCGCAGCCGTTATCGGCGATTTCTACATGAACAACCCCATCATAGGCATACGTCTTGATTCTGATCTTGCGTTCGCCCCTAGGGTTTTGTTCCAAAGCGTCAATGGCATTGGTCATCAGGTTTAAGAATATTTGCTGCAGGCCATCATCATCGCCGGTGATAAGCGGTAGTGAACCCTCTTTGACCCTTTCGGTTTCTATCCACTTGACCTTAAAGTTGTGGTCCAGGAGGTTTTGAACTTTGTCCAGGATAACATCGATGTCTATTTGTGTGAAAACTTCCTGAGCATTCCGCGTGAATGGGCGGAATTTAGAAATTATGGTCTTGAGACGTTCGGTTTGCTGGCAAACAATCGATAGAAAATGGCGTTGCTCTTCGGGCGATATACCCATTTTGAGAAGTTCGGCGTAGCCGCTGATGGCATTGAGCGGCTGCCCGATCTCATGAACGATCCCGGCGCTCATCTGCCCAAAAGTGCTCATTTTGGCTGCCCTCAAAAGCATGGCTTGACCCTGCTTGAGTTTATCGCTCATTTCATTGAAGGTTTGCGCCAGATGGTCAAACTCATCGCCGCTTGAAATCTCCACATGGCAGCCGAATTCACCCTGGGCGATTTTTTGCGCACCGATTCTCAATGCTTCAATGGGGGTCGTTCTGTTTCGGATCGCCCGGAGCGAAAGCAGCAGAATGATCCAAAAAGTGAGCAAAACCATGAGAAAGAAGCTCAATTTAAAATGAGAAACCGGCGCTATGATTGAAGCCCTGGATTGGCTTAAAACAATTGTCCATTCCGGACTCGCAAAGCGGTGATTCAAAAAGAGGGACCAATAGATATTGGTGTAAGCTTCACCGCCGTGGCTGGTTTCGAATCCCCCTGAAAAAGGGTTCCGATGATGCGCCTTGGAAAAGTGATCATGCAATTGAAAGTTTGGAATGCTGGATATGAGCGTTTGGTTTCCAGCAGAAAGGACGGACATTTCGATTTCAGGGGCAAAGGCGCCTTCGGACCCAATGCCCCATAGGTATATCGGGTTGATCTCTCCGGCGAGGATGCCTTGGGCCGGCAGGTCGGTATCGATGCTTTTCAACATGTATATAGAGGGAAAGCGTTCGGCGCCGGAAAGAATTCTGATGACCGTTTGCCCGGCTCCCGGCTGTGTCCCTTTGTCTATCTCAGGATACGGAAGATCAGCCAAATGATCGCTGATGGGAGTGGTTCGACCGTCCGGCAGCAGCAGAAGTATACGTCTTAGGCCGCTGCCCTCCTTCGTTATCGGATTAAACGGATCCTTTTCGAACCGCTCCCGGCCTCCGTGCGTAAAATCCCATGCTACTGTGTTTAACTGATCCTCAATTGCGATCAGACGCTCATAGATCTGGAATCCATTACTTTTACATAGTTGGCGAAGGCGGTCTTCAGCTTGCTGCTTGAGTTGACGGCCGACGGAAAAGAAGGACACGACCGATATGATCAGCAATGGTATGATCGCACACAGGACGAACATGAAAAATATTCGCCTGGCGATCTTGCTGGTTAAAAAGCGCTTATCGATGTTCCACTGGGTGTTTCCCATGAACTGCCTCTAACATCAATACTGTGATGCGCGTCCAATGAAACTGCCGTCATTGGCCCTGATGATGTCATCCCTGCTTTTCTTTGCCGTTAATGGCCCGGCACTCTCTCCATCCGGCCCCATGCTCCACAAGTCATAGGTGGAGTTAATCGGGACCAAGAATTTGTCTTTGCGCCATTTGCCCTTTGGCACCAGCGCGAAGCTTTGATAGCGGTATGGGCTGCCCCATGGATCGTCCAGCACTTCCCTGTCGATTTCCGACAGATCCACCGGCAGTCTGTTGTTTTCCTGCTCGAAAAGATCGATCTCCCTTTGCAGAATTCGTATTTCCACGATGGCCCTGGCAACTTTGGCCCTGCTGACATACTCCGAAAAAAGCGGCACGGCAATTGCCGCCAAGGTAGCCACAATGGCGATAACGATCATCAGTTCGGTCAGGGTAAAGCCTGTGTGATCAGTGTGAAGTTTTCTCCTGGATACGCAAAATTGGAGAATTATTTTGCGAAAAGTGAGTGCATGGCCGACAGGGATGCGTGTTGATAATCTCATTTCGCGCTAGGCCCAAAGTGTTGCCCGCCAACTGGCAAGCAGCTTCGTTTGTGATGCGTGCTCGCTGTGGGGCTGCAAAAAACATACCGTTCAATATGTTGTTTTGCGGATCCCAATATTGATTGGAGGGTATGCCGGTGCAGTGTTTACGGAGAGCCAAGCGCCTGAATATAATCGGTTTGCGGAATGTTGGGCAACAGGAGGTGCCCGGAGCAACAAATTTAGGATAATGCTTAGGTCATAAAAATTGATAGATAGCATGCTTTTTTGACAGTTTAGGCCTTCAGACTGACAAAAAGTGGTCCCGATCTCAATCGAGTTCAATGTCCAAGCCCCGTGTGGCGCAGGTATTCAAGGGCGGTACACCGATAGGGTTTTGAGGAAATTGGCATTTCAAGCCCATCACTGGAAGCGGGAGGTTTTTGAAAAGCTTTGAATCCACTTCTGACCCGCTTCCCAATAGACGCAAAGGGATGTAATCGGGTGGGATATCGAGATGTCCGGACAGCATGCCCTTCGATTTTCCAGTCGTGTGCGGCTTTTTATCGCGTGTAGATGATTCGATGGGCTGTAAAGACCTGGTCTGATTGCTAGAATCCGTCTTCTGCGCTGTCCAGGCAGTATTGGCGCCATGAGCATTCCCGCTCATGGCAATCGGCAAGTCCGCGCCGGAAGCAGTCGGTCATTCCTTCCGTGCGCTGCAGGCTTCGAATCATTGCGGTAATATCCACATAGCGCTTGTTTACTTCGATGCTTTCCGTGACGCTGGGTATGCAGGGGGAGGACCTTGATGATCCGTTTTTCTCCCCGTCGATTCCCGATTCTGTCTTGATGTGATCGGCCATTTCAAAGATCCAATTTCCCATTATGACATAAACTTTCTACTGTACCGGTTCGTATCCTTTTCAAGATATATCCCGGCTCGCAGGTAAATGGAACATATGAACGGCAACGACTCGGGAAAAATCCCAAGTACTCGGGATTTTTCCCTAGACCCAGGGGGGAGTTTGGATCCGCATCCATCAATACTTCCCGATCAAAATCTCGTCATTTGCTGACGGATCGATCAGCAGGCATTCAATGCACTGGCGAACGGGGAAGCGATCTGGAAGCGGCTTTCTTCCGTGAAATCTACGGCCGTGTAAACATTGCTCTCTCTGCGTGCCAATTGCATCCCCTGAATGTTTTGGATCAACTCACAGGTCTTCAAACACTCGTCTTTAGGGAAGTTTCTTTTTTTGCAGGCTTTACACGGAGACGAGATCATTGGAAGCTCCTTTCGCATTTGGGTATAACCGTGTGAAACATTTACCATAGAGAGAACTCTTCCATCGCGTTCAAAGTGACTATACAGAATGGCGCCGGTGCTTGTCGATAAGGCACCACGCTCATTTTTATGGGGGATTCAGGGGGGCTTGGGGAGAAATCCCGGGAGGGGAAGGCTGAAAGAGGTCGTTTTTCTACTCTTTCCACAAATCCACATCGATGAGCCCCAGCCTCGCGGCGTAGCGCACCAACTCCATTGCGCTGTGGATATTCAACTTGCGCATGATGTTGGCACGATGGTTTTCGACCGTTTTGATGCTGATGCACAAGCGTTCGGCAATTTGGCCCTTGGAAGCGCCTTCAGCCAGCATGCGCATGATCTCTTGTTCGCGGGACGTCAGTTTGCCGTATCCGGCATCGCTGACTTTGGCTTCCTTCACGGGAGATTTCATCAGTTTGGCGACTACTTCATGAGAGATGGAGGTGTCGAGAAAATATTCTCCCGAGATAACTGCTTCGAGGGCCTGGGCCAGGCGTTCCGCCGCCGATTCCTTCACCACGTAACCGGTGGCGCCGGACTGGAAAGCTTCCACGATATGGTCGATTTTGGAATGCATGCTGAGGATCATAATCCGCGTGCGGGGAAGATGGTGCCGGATCTTGCGCGCCACCTCCATACCGCTTTCATCCGGCAAAGAGATGTCCAACAAGACCACGTCCGGTTTCAGTCTGCCTGCCTTCTCAAAGCCTTCACGTCCGGTCCCGGCTTCATCCACAACTTCGAAACGGCTGTGGCGGGCGATAATGGTTTTGATGCCCTCTCGGAACAGCGGATGATCGTCAATGATCAGAATGCGCCTCTTCTCGGTCACGGTAGTACTCCTTGATGGGAATAGTAATGAAAATGCCGGCCCCCTTGTTCAGGCGCGACCGGATATCGATGGCGCCGTTGAGCAAGCTGACCCTTTCGACCATGCTTTGCAGGCCCATGCGTTTTTCTTTATACGACTTTTCACGCCAGTTGGTGACGTCGAAACCCTTGCCGTCATCGATGATGCGCAGCATCAGATTGGGCGAAGAGGCCACCAGGCGAATGGTGACCCCTTTGGCCTCGGCATGTTTTTTTACGTTGTGCAAGGCTTCCTGAATCAGGCGGTAGATGTTGATCTGGAAATCCTGGTCCAGAGTCAAATCGTCCAGCCCGGCGGCGATGAAATCGATCTTCAGGTCGTTGGTTTGGGCAAAATCTTCGCAGTACAAAAACAGGGTGCGCACCAAGCCGAGTTGATCCAGACCTGGGGGACGAAGGTCGTACGCCAAATTGCGCACCTCCGAAATCGAGCGCTGCAGAATTTCAATCGTGCCGTTCAGCTGCCTGCGAAATTCTTCGCTCTCCGGGGGATGCGAACCGAACAAAGTCTGCAGGCGTATTTTAAGCGATGACAAATCCTGGGCGATATGGTCGTGCAAATCGCGGGAGATCCGGTAGCGTTCGGTTTCCTGGGCCTTGAGCAGCTCGTGTGTCAAGGTGCGGATCTGCCGGCGGGTTTTGTGGCGTTCGGTAAGATCCACCCCGACCCACAGGAATTCGACAGTTTTTCCTTCGTCATTGAAAATCGGCCGATTGGTCCAGGCGACCCATACCCGTTCGCCGTTGCGCCGCTTGTTTTCCAATTCTCTGATTGTGAATTTTTCCGGATTGACGTAGAAATCATCTATCTCAGCCTGTATGCTGCGGCCGTTGCTGCGGATGGTCGGCAAAATGGTTTCCAGAAGAGAACGTCCCAGGATTTCTTCTTCCTCATATCCGAAGAACTGCTGGGCGTACTCGTTGAAAAACGTGATCCGGCCCTGGGTATTGAAGCGGATAATGAGGCTGTTGGCATTTTGGACCAGGTCGCGGTATTTGGCTTCGCTTTGGCGCAGCGCTTCTTCGGACTGCTTGCGCGAAGTGATATCGCGGGCAGTGGTGTGAATGCAGGGTATACCGGCGAAAGTTATTTTGCTGCTGCTGAATTCGGCACAGATGACCAAACCGTTCTTTAGGCGGAGGGTGGTTTCGCTGTCGAACGACTCACCGGCCTGGATGCGGTTGAAATATTCCTGATAGGTCTTTAAATCGATGCTGTTGTCCAGGTCCTGAATGCGCTTGTGAATCAGGTCCGGTTTGCTGAGGCCGGTCAGCGCAGTGGCTGCGTCATTGGCATCCAGAATGCAGCCGTTGCCGTTGCTGATGATGATGGCATCGCGCGACCCCTCGAACAAGCTTCGATAGCGCTTCTGGCTCTCGCGCAGTGTCTTTTCAATCTGGATGCGTTCTTCGATTTCAAGGCGCAACTGCACGTTGGCATGGGTCAGTTCGGCCGTTCGCGCCCTGACCATTTCTTCCAGGTGATCGCGGTGCTTGCGCAGCTCTTCTTCGTTTTGTCTGCGATCGTGGATATCCATCATCAGGCCGTATTTGGAAACCGTACCATCGACATGCCGAACAGGCGCGTTGACCACCTGGTACCAGCGCCGGTTGACGGGGCTGATCACTTCCCAAGCCACAGTCTCGCCGCCTCTGATAATCCGGTGGTTGATGCACCAGGGGCAAACCGTACGCCGTCCGAAGGCTTTAAAACAAAGATCGCCTGTGGCATCAAAGCCAAGGTGTTGGATCATCCGGTCGTTGAGATATTCGATACGGTAATCTTTCGAGCAGATGTAGATCAGGCCGTCGAAAGCCTCGACCATGGCGTTGAACAGCCGCTGATTTTCTTCTAGAATTGCCAAAAGAGGCCGCAGGTCGCCAATTGCCAAAAGAGGCCGCAGGTCGCCGGCCTCGCTATCGATGGCGGTGGGACCCTTGCGTAAAAATGACTGCCAATGCACCCAAGCGCTGCCCGGGGGTGGGGCGGCGTCAGCACCCATGTGTCCGATCTCTTTCAGTCCGCAGGCGGTTCATCTCATGAAAACCAGCAGGGCTTATTGAACTCAATGCGTCTGCAATTTGGAAAAAAACGAACCTAACTTGCCATGAATGTCCTTAAAAAGAAAGGAAAATCTAACCAGCCGGGCAGGTAAAGGAAAGAACCCATAGGTAACAGGAATTCGCCCTCTTCCGAGCGGGGCGCAACGGAGCGCTAAGTACACATGTTCCTAAATAGTATGACCAACTATTCGGGGCGGAGTCGGTATCGGGGTCGCAATCGAATTCGATATCGATGCCGATTCCGATACCGACCCCGAGGCCGACCAATTCACCGACTAAACAAATCCCCCCAAGGGCCGGCGGGCAACCATCTCCGTCCCGGACGACCCGCCCCGTGGACCTTAACTGAATCCTTTTGCGCAGGAATTGCTGCACATATGGTTCCCCCGCTTTACTTGCCGGTTTTTTTATGTCAAATTTGGACTCGAAAGAGACCTTCACCGGCCGGCATAAATCAACCAACCGCAGTCGGTGCCTTGTTTTGAACACGTTATGTGACCAGGAAATCCTTATGGAAACTCGACAGGCCATAATTTCGTTTTCGCAAAGTGAAAAAATCAAGAGCGGATTGATTTGGTGTTCCCAGTGTGTCCACATTCTCCAAAACCTGCCTGCGCCGGAACAGCAAGGTGCCCTGAGGCTGTTGCAGGCACTGGTTGCCATGATCGGTTCCGAAGCTCAAGTTTCCCGGCAGGCTTCCCAGGACCCGGTATGGTCGGAAGTGGACAAGATTTTGAACAATGCCCGTATCATGATTGACTCTGGTGTGGGCCATGAAGTCGATTACCATTTTACACAGGCCCTGTCCCAAGTGAACCGGATCGGTCAAAGAGCCATGACCCATTTGATGGACAAGGGCCTGTTGACCTGAAAAGCGGAGAAGGGCAATGGAGACCTTTTTCATCTATGTGACCACAAAGGACAAGGCCGAAGCGCGCTCCATCGGCCGATATCTGGTGCAGTCGCGTCTGGCCGCGTGTGTCAATATCTTTGAGCAGATGAATTCGATGTATATCTGGCAGGATCAATTTCAAGACGACCAAGAGGCCGTGTTGATCGCAAAAACCACCCAACAGCGTCTGCCTGAACTCATCGAAGCGATCAAGAGCCGGCACAGCTACGATGTCCCCTGTATCGTCAGCCTGCCTATCCAGGACGGCAACCCGTCCTTTTTGCAATGGATAGCGGGGCAGGTGGAGGAAAAAACATGAAAGACGACCGCGGCTTGTACTACTATCCTTTTCCGACCAATAAACGCGTGCGGATGTACGTCCGGCAAAATATGGACGAAATTGAGTTCCGGATGTGGAACCAGGATGACCCGCAATTGTGGGAGGACCATGGCTGGGTGCCACACAGCGCCATCATTCAGGCCCAGGCCATGTACACGGGGCGCGGTTTCGACCCCAGAAGGGCTTATGACCTGGATCTGGCCAGGGCGCTGTTCCGAGAGAATCAGATTTCCCGGTGACCATGATAAAAATGCTTTGAAGCAGATAACCGTGCAGGTCAACCTGCACGTTCACGTGCACGGAGATCCCTCTTACACCGTGAGAGCATAGCCATATCGCTTTTGCAGAATGATCAAGTTCATGGTTTGTGAAACGCAACCAACTGAGCGAAGTAGATAACCAGAATTGACAATTCAAGCGGAACATAGAGCATGGCACACATTCAGGGTCCGGCGGGCTTGCTGGTCATCATGGCGTTGGCTTGGGCGCTGAGTGAAAAGCGGCGCCGATTTCCTTTCAAGATCGCAATCCTTGGCATTGGTTCCCAAATCGCCATTGCGGTCATCCTGCTCAAAGTGCCCATTTTTCAAAGGCTGTTCATAGCCTTGAATTCCCTGGTCATGGCATTGGAAGCCGCCACGACCGCCGGCACCACCATGGTGTTCGGGTTTCTGGGAGGCGGCCCCCCGCCGTTCGAGGTCGATTCACCCGGGCATCTCTACATTCTGGCGTTCCGGGCCTTGCCGCTGATTCTGGTGATCAGCGCACTCTCCGCATTGTTGTTCTATTGGAGGATCTTGCCCTGGGTGGTCCGGGGGTTCGCCTGGTGCCTGACCCGCTCGCTGGGCATTGGCGGGGCTGAGGGCTTGGGGGTGGCCGCCAATGTATTCGTGGGGATGGTGGAAGCGCCTCTGTTTATTCGGCCATACCTGCTGCAGATGACCCGCAGCGAACTGTTCTCCCTGATGGTGGCCGGCATGGCCACGATCGCCGGGACGGTGATGGTCTTGTATGCCTCACTGCTGGGCGGTCTTATTCCAGGCGTGATGGGACATATCCTGGTGGCATCGATCATCAGTGTACCGGCCGCGGTGGTCATTGCCAAGATCATGATTCCCGAAAACAGTGTGCCTACCGCGGGGCGGCACAGCGTGCCGTCAGAAGCCCATAACAGCATGGACGCCGTTACCCGGGGGACCATGCAAGGCGTCCAGCTGCTCATCAATATAGTGGCCATGCTGGTGGTGTTGGTCGCACTGGTCCATTTGATCAACCTGGTGTTGGGTCTGCTGCCCAACTGGGGTGGCACCAAGATCACCCTGCAAACCTTGCTCGGACTGATCACAGCGCCCCTGGTATGGCTGATCGGTATCCCCTGGTCGGAAGCCCCCACGGCAGGCGCCTTGTTGGCCACTAAAACGGTGCTTAACGAATTTATTGCCTACCTGGATTTGAGCCGTTTGCCCCCCGGCGCCCTGAGCGAACGTAGCCTGATCATCATGATCTATGCCATGTGCGGGTTTGCCAATCCGGGATCGCTGGGAATCATGATCGGCGGATTGAGCACCATGGCGCCGGAAAGGCGCGCCGAGATCGTCTCGCTGGGAATTCGCTCGATTCTGGCCGGCACCCTGGCCACTTGCATGACCGGGGCAGTGGTGGGGCTGATCAGGTAGAAAGAAGCATTCACTCGAATTCTTCCAAGTGACCTTCTCAAAGCAGGTATGGACGTAAACGTGCGCGGCTTTAAGCCGCGCTGTCGACTCCCTAATGGAAAGAGGGCAACCTGCGGCTGCCCTCCGATTTTATTTTCTTACTTTTCTTCCATTCAGAATGGCAGCACCTGGGCCAGCTCTTCGTCGCCGAAGTCGAATTTGGCGCCCGTCAGGGGCGACGCTTCATCGTAGAAGAATTGCGGCAGACGGTCGTCTTTGGCCGTAAATCAGGCGGCCCGGTTGAACTTCTTTTCCAGCATGAGAGTTTCGATGCGCGCGATGATATCCAGGTCCCGATCAGGCAATTGGCGCCGATCAGGGCCACCGTCGTACTCGAAGCCCGAGATGAGGTATTTGCCGTCCTTGTCGGCGAAGTCGATTGCGGTCTTTTTCTTGGCGAATTCCACGACGATGGTCTTGAGATCCTTGGACCCCATCACCGATCCCATGCCGCCGCGTGCCATGGCCCGGCTAGGCTGGCCGGTCGTGTGATCCGTCACCTGGATGGTGGAGCTGACGTACCCGCGCTCTCCGGCCGGGCAGCCGGTGCCGATGCGGACCTGCTCACATCGGACCGGGGTAATCCATCCGTATTTCCGGAAACCACAATTTTGAGCCCGTCATTAAGCTAAGCGTGGGGTGCGTCACCCATGTATCTGGCTGAGCAAACCGCATGCACCCAAGTTTCGGGGCAGTCGTTCTTCAAATACGTTGAAATACAATCAAACTTTCAAGTCGCTCGCAAGGTGAGCGTAAACCCGGCAGGGACGATGAAAATTTTAACAATTTGAAAAACGATATGCACCTTCATACCAGTCAGGCAGTATGGCTTAAGTCCTCACGTGAAGCTATCGCGACGTTCGACACCCCAGGCAAGGCTGCTGACTTGTACATGAAGATTACATGTGCAGATGGGCTGGACTGGGGTAAAAACCGTATTCTTTTGACGGGAAGGTCCAGGTATTTGGAGGACGCTGCTCTCAGGTATTATTTCCGCCTTTAGACGCCGCTTTGTGCCTGATCAACCGTACACAAGAAGGGAGAGCCAAATTTTGGATAACATCGGCTTGGAAATGTTTAAAATGTGGAACTCATCCTGGAGAAATTATGTCCAGGCGCTTGGCTTGATGCAGGACCAGGGAGAAAGAATGCTAGACCTCGCCTTTGGTCAAAGCCAGGCGGTTCAGGAAGAAACCAAAAGACTCTTAAAGGATGGGATGACCCGGGCCCAGGAGGCCCAAAAATCATATTTGCAGGTCGTGAATGACAACTTTAAAAAAATCGAGGAGCTGCTTGGACAAAGTTACCAAGAATCCTGACCGACACAAGCTGCGGGAAAAAGATGCCCGGCCTAAAAATTGAATCTTAATCAACAAAGGCTGGGCTTCGTTTTTCTACAACCGGTGCGCAGCGCTGTACGGGGACATGGTTCCTGCCGACTTGGCGGACGGGAAACATGAGGCGGGCGGAAACCGCCAAAAATGAGCGCAGATGAAACAAGCATTTTTTCAAGGATGTCAGTTATTCTCAGATAAAGTTCTTACATGAAGGGAGTTTCAAATGGCTATGGCCGAACAAGCCAACGATTTCTTTTCCCAGTTGGGGGAATTTCAAAAAAAATCGTATGTCCAGTGGGGGGATGCTTACAACAAATTGTACCATCCATTGTTCGATTCCATGAACTACTGGCAGGGGATGAAGATGCCTTTTCAAATGCCCGATCTTTTCACCAAATGGAATGAAAAGATCAAGGAACCCGTCGGAAAATCCGCAGATCAGGTCAATGAGGATCTCGGGCCCCAGACGATTGACCGAATGATGCGGGCCAGCAATGTGTTCGTTGCATTGAATGAGTTTTGGATGGAGACTCTAAAAGAACTGCCGGAACTCTATAAAGTAAAAGGAGATGCCGAAAAATCCCGCGAGATCTTCGATATGTGGGGAGAGCGCTACAAAAGCCTCTTTGAGAAAATGCTTGGCATGCCGGTTTCAAATGCGGCCGAGGAAATCATGGCCTCCTGGCTGAACACCATCCAGATGGATCAGACCGCATTGGGCCTGGTCTGGAATCCCTGGATAGAAGCCATGCCAAAATTGCAGGAACAGGCCGAGAAAATTACCAAAGGAGATTTTTCCGCGATTGCCGAAGGATTCAGCCTCTGGCGCGATGTATATAACGATACCTTGGGCCGGATTTTCAGAATGCCGGCTTTCGGGCTAACCAAGGAGCATACCGAAAGGGTCAGAAAGGCCTATGCTGCCTACATTCAATTCGCATCATCGCTGCCGTATTTGTATCAATTTTTCTACAACACAGGGATGACGGCCCTCAAGGAGGTGTTTCACAAGCTGCAGAATTTGAAGTTTGATGAATTGACACCGGAAACCATGCGGGAAATCTACAAAATATGGTTGACCACCAACGAGAATGCATTTTTCGAGCTCTTCAAGAGGCCCGATTTCAGCAATACCATGGGCGAGGTTTTCAACTATGGTCTCAGGTTCAAAAAGCGGCTTGATGATCTGACCGCGGAATGGTGCAAGTCCCTTTCCATCCCCACAAACCGCGACCATGATAAAATGGCCACGGCCATTCACGAGCTTCGCAGAAAAGTGCGGCTGCAGCAGAAGAACATTGATGCACTTCAACATAAACTTGAGAGCTTATAAAAGAGAAGGAGAAACTGATGCAGCTGACACCCGAAGAAGTAGCCGCAAAGTATTTCAAGGAAATTGAAAAATACAACAGCCGTCTTCTCCGTATAACCGAGACCCTGCTGGAAAAGGAGGACGTGGACCTTGCAACTTCTCCAAAGGATCTTGTCTTTCAAGAAGATATCATGAGTCTTTACCATTTTAAACCTTCGAAGCAGATCAAATGCCCGATTCCGTTGCTCATCACCTATGCCCTTGTGAATCGTGAGACCATGATGGACCTTGAAGAAGGGCGAAGCCTTATCCGCAATCTGCTCAATCTGGGAATGGATATATACATGATCGTATGGGGCTATCCATCCAGAACCGAACGCTATCTGACACTCGATGACTACATTGATGTCTATATGGACGATTGCGTGGAGTACATTAAAAAAGAAAGAGGCATCAACAGCCTCAACCTGATGGGAGTCTGTCAGGGTGGCACGTTTTCAGCCATCTACGCTGCGCTCTACCCGGAGAAAGTCCGTAATTTGATCACCATGGTGACTCCTATCGATTTTCATACGGAAGATGGACTTTTAAACATCTGGGCCCGTTACCTCGATGCAGATTTGATGGTGGATGCGCTGGGCAATATACCGGGGGATCTTATGAATCTCGGGTTCCTGATGCTCAAACCCTACCAGCTCATGATGGACAAATATATCGGCCTTGTAGATGGGGCTGAAAACCCAAGGGCGGTTGAAAGCTTCCTGAGGATGGAAAAGTGGATTTTCGACAGTCCCGACCAGGCCGGTGAAACCTTCCGCAAATTCATCAATGAGATGTTTAAGAAAAACAGCCTGATCAAGGGCGAACTCGAAATCGGGGGCAAAAAAGTGGATTTGAAGAAGATCGATATGCCGGTGTTGAATATCTACGCGGAGCAGGATCACCTGGTGCCGCCCTCTTCATCAAAGGTTTTCGCCAAATATACTTCCTCCAAGGACTTCACCAACAAGAGCTTTCCGGTAGGCCATATCGGCATGTATGTGAGCTCCAAAGCCCAGTACGATCTGGCCCCATTGATTGCGGATTGGCTTATCAAACGCTTTGCAAGCACGAACAAAGTCCGGGTATTTACCTCCCCGAGCATGGCGTAGAGAAATAGATCAATTTCATAAGCAAACAATCAACCAGGGTGCTTCTCCTTTCAGCGGCTAAACACACCGCAAAGGGGAGGCGCCCGTGATTCGCCCGGCAGCTGCGAACTGTTGCATTGATCCGATGCGCCCATTTCGGGACAGAGCCAGAAAAAGGAAAAACGGGCTCCTGACCTCTGGCGCCGGTTTCTAAAAACGAGTGGCGCCGGGCCGCATAACGTCCCTTCGCATACCTAAAAACACATCAACAATGGAGTAAATTCATGAACAAAGGGTTGACCCTGCACCAGCTGGCCGTTGATCAAACCTACGAGAAAAGCGTGACTGTGCAAGAAGAAATGATCAAGCTGTTCGCACAAGCCACCGGCGATCACAATCCCATCCACCTGGATGAAGAATATGCCAAAGGAACCCGGTTTGGGACTCGAGTGGCTCATGGAATGCTTCAGGCGGGTATTTTATCTGCGATCCTGGGAATGGAATTTCCTGGTATCGGCACCATCTATCTTTCGCAAACCCTCAAGTTTACGAGGTCCGTTTTTATCGGGGATACGATTCATTTCAATCTGAAGGTGCTCGAGGTGATTCCGGAGAAGAATCGCGTTCGTCTGGAAACCGTGTGCAGCAATCAAAAAGGCGAGACGACCCTGGTCGGAGAGGCTGTGGTTTTGCCCCCGAGTCAAACTGATTAGTTTGTCGGGATTGGCTGCGTTCGTTGGGTTGTTTCAGGAACAGTGTATTTAGCGGCCCTTGATTGGAAATGCACATGAGCGGCAACGCTTTTAATCGGCGGCGGGCGGCGTATCCTGCCGCCGAAGGACTTCCGGAATCTATTTTTTTTGCAGTACTTGTTTGACCAAATTGCCGTCTGCCGAACTACCGAAATGGGCCATGATGGGTTTCATGGCCTGCATTTTGTTGTTGAATTGTGAAAAATCGATATTTTCATCAATCCATGCTGAAATTTCCTCTTCGGTCGCCTGTTTGGGCAAATATCCCTCCACTACTTCGACAAATTGGTTGGTTTCAGGACCACCGGTTTGCGCCAGCACTTCTTTTTCGGATTTGATCAGTTTTTTAAGAATCTGGATTACCTCGCTGTCGGGAATATCTTTGCGGGTTTGTCGTCCGAATTCCCCCATCACAACCCTTAAGATGTTCTTTTTCTCCTCATCCCTGGCCTTCATGGCCGACGTCAAATCCTTTTTAATTTGATCCTGTAATCCCATAGAAAAACCTCCCCCTTTTTATTTGAAGAGCAGACGCCCCAGCTTGCCCTTCAGGCCGGAGCCACAGCTCATATCGTGTTCGGCCGAAAACTGCATTAAAAATGTTTTCATTCCGGCGCTTAAATGTTTGAGTTGCGGCTTTCCTTTCGCTTCCGATGCGTGGGCAAGTTTCCGGATCGGTATCGAAAAATTTTGACATTTCCCCATAAATTACGGATATATCTGGTCGCAGACAGGGGCAAGAGAGGAAAAAGGACCCAATCATGCGTTTGCTGTTGATCGAAGACGATTTCAAAATCGCTTCCTTTGTGATGAAAGGATTGGAGGCGGCGGCTTTTGCCGTGGACCATGCCGCCGACGGCGACAGCGGATTGGATCTTGCGTTGAATGCCACCTACGATGTGATCATCGTGGATCTGATGCTTCCCCGGCGCGACGGCCTTTCGGTGATTCGCCGGTTGCGCAGGGAACAGATCATGACGCCGGTGATTATCCTCAGCGCCAAGGATTCGGTGGACGATCGCGTCAAGGGGCTCGAGACCGGCAGCGATGACTACCTGCCCAAGCCGTTTGCCTTTGCCGAGTTGCTGGCCCGAATCCAGGCCCTGATACGTCGGGCCAGCGGCAGGTCCGAACCTACCCTTCTGACATTTGCGGATTTGAGACTCGATCTGGTCACGCGCGAAGTATTCCGGGGTGGACGGCGCATCGACTTGCAGCCTTTAGAGTACTCTCTGCTGGCCTACCTGATGCGCAACGCCGGCAAGGTGGTCTCCAAAACCATGATCATGGAGCATGTCTGGAACTACAATTTCGATCCTCAAACCAATGTGGTGGAAGCACGCATCTGCCGATTGCGCGATAAAATCGACAAAGGGTTTGAACCCAAGTTGCTCCACACCGTGCGCGGGGTCGGATATGTCATTCGAAGTGATACGTAAACTGACCCGCACGCTGGCTTTTAAGTTGACGCTCTGGTACGCGGTATTTTTTATAGTGTCGGCCGCCGTCGCCTTTGCCTTCTTTTACGTTTTGATTGTCCGGATCATCGATCAGCGCACGGATGCCGACCTGCTCACCCAGGCCAACCGCCTCAACCAGATCTATGCCCTGCAAGGCAGCGAGCTGTTGGAGCGTGCGGCCCTGCTGCAGGTCCAGGCCGCCGGCGAACAGAAAATGTTCTTCCGGCTGTTCTATCCCAGCGGGGTATTTTTCGCTTCTTCCACAGCATCCTACTGGAAGGATATCGGGATCGACCGCCGTGCCGTGGAAGCCGTGCTCCGACAGGGCACGCCGCACACATACGCCACCCAGGCGGTGCCATCCCAGCCATTCCGGGCGCGCGTGCTTTATAAGCGCCTCGGGGGCGCCATCATGCTGCAGTTGGGGTACTCGCTGGAGGGCGAGAGCAGCCTGCTGCGCACCTTCCGGCGCACCTTTGTGGTCACCATGGCGGGCCTGCTGGTGGTCGCCATGGGCGTGGGATGGTTCATGGCCCGCAGGGCGCTGTCCGGAGTGGCGTCGGTAACGCGGACGGCCAGGCAGATTTCCGAAGATGATCTGGATACCCGCGTTCCGGTTCGTCATCGGCACAATGAGATCGACCAGCTGGCCGTTACCTTCAACCAGATGCTCGACCGCATCAAGCAACTGGTGGGCGGCATCCGGCAAATGAATGACAATATCGCTCATGACTTGCGCAGTCCGATCACAAGAATCCGCGGATTGGCGGAAGTGACCTTGAGCAGTGGAAGGGGGATGGAAGACTACGCGCAGATGGCTGCAAGCACGATTGAGGAATGCGACCGGCTGCTGCACATGATCAATACCATGTTGACCATCTCGCGCACCGAAGCGGGCGTGGATCCCATAACGTTCCAACCCGTGGATATAGCCGCATTGGTGCGCAATGCCTGCGGCTTGTTTCAGCCTTTGGCCGAAGACAAAGATATCCGGTTGCGCTGTGAAGCCGACGGGGCATGCGCGGTCCGCGGAAATGAATCCCTGCTCCAGCGCATGGTGGCCAACCTGCTCGACAATGCCATCAAATACACCCCGGCCCATGGTGAGGTCCGCGTCTCCGTAACCGGCGGCGCGGAGAGCGTCCGTGCGGTGGTGCAAGACAATGGACCCGGCCTGGCCCCAAGCGATCAGGCCCGCGTATTCGAACGGTTTTTCCGAGCCGATCAAAGCCGCTCCCAAAGCGGCGCCGGCCTCGGCCTAAGCCTTGCCCAGGCCATCGCGCATGCCCACAACGGGAAGATCATCCTGGAGAGCCGACCCGGCACGGGCAGCACCTTTACGGTAAGCCTGCCGGCGCTTTGAACACTACAGGGAACCCACCGGTGAATGGACATAACCACATTACCAAATGGTAATCTTGCGATCATGTTGCGGTCATCTTGATACCTTATAGTGAAGCGGTCTTGATAACTCATTAAAGGAGGAAAGCGATGATTCCCAACATACGTTTCTTTGTGATCATTTTGACCATTTTGTCGTTCTCCGTCCCCTTGGGTCCGATCGCAGCGTGGTCCCAGAACGGTGAGGTGCCTATGGTGCCGGCCAATTTTACGCAGCTGGCGGAGTCGGCCCGTCCGGGCGTCGTCAATATCCGCACCGAGCGGACCATGAAGGGAGGAGGGCGTGTGTTCAAGCATTTTTTCGGTGATCCGTTCGGCGGCGGCGGCCGGCGCCATCCCTTCGAGGAATTTTTTGGGCCCTTTTCCGAGCCGCCGCAAGAGTTTAAACAGCAAAGTCTCGGGTCGGGTTTCCTCATCGATAAAGAAGGGTACATTGTAACCAACAACCACGTGATCGAAGGAGCGGATCAGATCAAAGTGCGGCTCGCCAATGAAAAGGAATATCAGGCCACCGTGGTCGGGCGTGATCCCAAAACCGACCTGGCCTTGATCAAAGTCGAGGGTGCCAAGGAGTTGAACCCTTTGCCTCTGGGGGATTCAGAAATACTGAAGGTCGGCACATGGGTGGTGGCCATCGGCAGCCCCTTCGGTCTGGAGCAAACCGTCACGCAAGGAATTGTCAGTGCCAAAAAGCGCGTGATCGGGGCCGGGCCGTACGATGATTTTATCCAGACGGATGCTTCGATCAATCCGGGCAACAGCGGCGGACCGCTGCTCGATCTGCAGGGCCGGGTCGTGGGCATCAACACGGCGATCGTCGCCAGCGGACAGGGCATCGGGTTCGCCATTCCGATCAACATGGCCAAAGCCATTGTCGCGCAGCTCAAGGAAAAGGGCGAAGTCACCCGTGGATGGCTCGGTGTGGGCATCCAGGACCTCACACCGGAACTGGCCGAGTATTATGGCTTGGCAAACCGTCATGGGGTTCTGGTGACCCAGGTGTTTGAAGGCGATCCGGCCCACAAAGCCGGCGTCCAGAGATACGATATCATTACCGCTCTCAACGGCCAGTCCGTCTCGACGGGCCGTGAATTATCGGCTGTCATCGCCAACACGCCGGTGGGTGAAAAGACCAAGATCACCGTCATGAGAGGGACCAATGAATTGAACCTCACCGCCACGGTGGTCAAACGAGATGACGATCAGCAGCGTGCCGGTGGTGCGGTGCCAAAACCCAGCGATGCATTGGGTTTGCAAGTGGCCGAAATGTCGCCCGAAAGATCTCAGCAATTCGGTTTGGATAAAGATGAAAGCGGTGTTCTGGTGGTCGATGTGGAAAAAGGCAGCCGGGCCGATAAGGCCGGGGTCCGGATGGGCGATCTGATCAAGGGCATCAACAAGAAGAAGGTTGAAAACTTAAAAGATTACGAAACTCTGATGAAATCGGTTGATAAAAAAGAAGCTTTGTCCATGTTGATTGCGCGACGCAATGAAGGTCTGAAGGCCATTAAAATCACGCCATAGTTCTTCTCCCCCCACAGCAGGGTGTCTGCCCTGCTCTTCAAGGGGCCGGCGGCTGCATGCGGCTGCCGGCCCTTCCCGACGTTCCCCACTGGATGAAGGCCTGACCGGCGGGTTCGACATTTTGAATTCTCTTGACACTGGCCCTTTTGCTCCCTAAAGTGGCGCTGCATTGCCACACCAAACGCGGCGGAGAAGGAAACTATGCCTGTCTATGAATTTGAATGCAAATGCGGTCATGTTTTTGAAGAGCTGGTGCCAGTGGGAACCAAGAGCCATCAATGTCCTCTGTGCAAAAAGAAAGAGGCCAAAAAAATCATGAGTGCCTGCACCTTTGAGCTTAAAGGCGGCGGCTGGTACGCGGACGGATACGCTTCAACCAAAAAATAGCCCCATCCATTTTTGCCGTATGATCGGCATGCCAATGATCCAACGACCGGAAAGAGCGGGTTCCATCCGCCACCCGCGTTTTACTTTATCCCCCCGCAGTGTTTCTTCGCACTTCTCAGGTGATCCTGACTCTTTCTCCTTAATTTTGCCCACCCTTGCAGAGGAGGATTCATGCCAAATTCGGCGAATGCCCTGGACATCGGCGATTTAAGTTTTTTTGCGCTGAGCACAATTCAAAAAATCGGCCAGGAGGCGCTTCAGTTTTACGGCAAGGGACGGCGCCGCCCTCCCTTTGATCAAGATCTTGTGACCCAAGCCGAATTGCATCTGAATGATCTGTTTCAGCAGCAACTTGGGATGCGTTTTGCGGATCATCAGATTTACGGAGCCGGACCGCTGAGCGAGGGGTATACCCATGGGGCCAAGCGCTATCTCTGGATTTTCGATCCCCTGGATGGGGTGGACAATTTTCAGATCGGCATTCCTATCTGGGGGATGTCCTTGGCGCTTTACGAAAACCACTGGCCTGTGTTGGGTATTTTCTATATGCCGGCCACAAACGATCTGTTTAGGGCCCAGGCGGGACGGGAAGCCTACTGGAACGACCGGCCGATTCGAACGGTCGATAGCGGGGATCTTTCCCAGGAAAGCATTGTGTTGACCTATTCACGCTTTCATCAGCACTACAGCTGCCGTTTTCCCGGCAAAATAAGATGTCTGGGAAGTACGGTGGCACATGCCTGCTATGTGGCCATGGGAAGGGCCAATGCGGCAATAATTGCAAATGGAACTTTCAAGGATTTGGCCGCCGTGCGGGTGATTGTCGAAGCCGCCGGCGCAAAACTGTATAAAGCGGACGGTTCGGTTTTCTTTCTCGGGGATTACACCGACGGCCGCAGAATCGAAGATCATTTAATCATTGCCGGTCCCAGGTATGCCCGGCCGGTCCTGAATTGTCTCACGCGGCTGTAGTTGTCGGTTTGCTCAATCCTTCTTCTTGGCCGTTACGGATCGATCTTCTTTTTGATAAAAATAGGCGCAAATCGCCAAAACAAAACTGTACCCCATGCAAAAGAGCCATAGCGGATCGCTTGTGCGCCGCTCCGCCAAATAGAATAGCCAGGTCATAAATAAGAGCAGTTTCGGGTTCATGAATAGTGTCGTCTCACTTGCTTGACGCCGTTGGGTGCCTACCCGAATTATCGGTCTTCGGACGGACATCTTTAATCGACTCAAGCGGCCTTGAACGGGACAGGCTTGCCGGTACAATACGCCAATGCCTGGCAGGTGGCGATCAAGTCGCCCGCGGGATCGCTCACCGAAATCCGGTATGTCGCGGTCTTGCGGGTCCGGGCGCTTTCATCGGCCTGGGCGCGCAGCCGTTCACCCGCTTGGGGCGGCCGGATATAGGTGACGTTGACATTGAGGGCCACGGCGATGGTGCCATGGGTCTGGGAGGCGGTTTCAAAAGCCTCATCGATGAGGGCGAACAGTGCGCCGCCGTGCGCCCGGGCATAGATGTTGTTCATCAAGGCCGGATCGTAAGTCATCTCGACAACGGAATGGCCGAGTTCCAGGGCAATCAGTTTCATTTTCAGCGCCCGCGCAAACGGCTCATTTTCTACGGCGGCGAATATTCCGGTTCGAACAGCAGGATCCATGCCTGAACTCCCGAGAGCGGATGGTCGGTGTATATGCCTTGGATAGATAAGCGAGCGCCCGGCGCCTGTCAATACGGCTTCGTCATGGGGGCGATTTCGGCATCGGATCGAACTTTCGCGCGTAAAAAAACAAAGCCGCTCCCGAACGCGGTAAGCGGTGATCCGAAGCCGACCCCGCAGACAGTGAATCTTTGGGTCCCATCAGGACAAAATTGGGGCATTTACCCCATGGCCTTAATGAAACCACGCAGGTAAACACCAGTGGTCGTTTGCTCCAAGATCCGCTTGATCAAAGTGGATATTATCAATCGTTCCATCTGCGTCTTTTCCACAATGTTAAAAAGGCGGTACGCCGCCCACTCAGAACTTTCTGACAAAATGTACCAAGGTGCCGATGAGCCGATTTCATTTGCGTTGGCGTTTGATCTTGATACTTGTTTTAATCGCCGCCGCCGCCGGCGGTTTCCTCATGCTCGGACCGCCCGCGCTGCTGGCGAAATCCGAGACGCCGGAATTCTGTTCTTCCTGCCACGTCATGCAGGCGCAGTTTGACGCCTGGTTCCACGAGGGGGCCCACCGGTCCATCCGCTGCGTGGATTGCCATCTGCCCCACCAGAATGTGTTTGTGCATTATATGTGGAAGAGCATCGACGGGATGAAGGACGTCATCGTGTTTCACTCGGGAACGGTACCCGAACGAATCGTCATATCCAATCATGGACAAGAGGTGCTGCAGGGCAATTGCGTGCGCTGCCACGAGACCACCGTTTGGCGGATCAACAAGGAACGCAGTTGCTGGGAATGCCATCGCCGGCTCGCGCACAGCAGAAGCGGCGCGATCTTGACCAATTGAGGGAGGAACAGCAAAGTGAGCCGACTGCATCGGGGTACAATCATGAAAAAGAAAAGAACGATCTGGACGGGTGTCGGTTTGGGCATCCTGCTGACAATCGGAATAATGGTGTCCGGATGCGCGGAAAAAGAGCCGGTTACGGTTCAGACGGTCCAGATTCCGGAGGGTGAGATCGACCCTGTGGTCTGGGGCAAAGCCTATCCCGTCGAGTATGATTTGTGGAGGCAAACCGAAGAGCCCACCCAGGACGGATTGAGCAAATACAAGCGTACCGGCTTCGATGCGGACAGGCCCACGGTGGACAAGCTTTCCAAGTTCCCCTACATGGCCCTGTTGTTCAGCGGCTGGGGATTCGGTGTCGAGTATAACGAACCAAGGGGGCATGCGCACATGGTCCGCGATCAGCTCGCCATCGATTCGGCCCGGCTAAAGTCCGGCGGAGTCTGCCTGACCTGCAAATCCCCCTATGCACCGAAGCTTGAACAGGATCTGGGTGTCGACTATTATAAACAACCCTTCAAGCAGGTCCTCTCGCAGATTCCCGAGGAGCACAAGACGCTCGCGGTGGCATGCGTGGATTGCCATGATGCCAATGGCATGTCCTTGAAAATTTCCAGAGAATTCACCCTTGGCCGGGCTCTCCAGGACATGGGTATCAAGCGCAACGATCTGACCCACCAGCAGATGCGCTCCGTTGTCTGCGCCCAATGCCATGTGACCTACAATATCCCCAAGAACGAGCAGAACGAATCGGTGGGCGTCTTCTTCCCGTGGCAAAACAGCAAGTGGGGCAACATCACGATCGAAGATATCATCCGCACCATCCGCCGGCACCCCGAGGTGAAGGAGTGGACCCAGAAAGTCACCGGCTTCAAGATGGCTTTCATCCGCCATCCCGAGTTCGAGCTTTTTTCCAATAACAGTGTGCACTGGAAGGCCAATGCTTCCTGTGCGGATTGCCATATGCCCTATACCAAGGTTGGTGTTTACAAGGTTTCCGACCACAGGGTGCGCAGCCCCCTGGACAACCAGTTGCGCGCCTGCGGGCAATGCCATGCCGAAGGGGCGGAATGGCTTCAAGAGCGGGTTTTTGCCATCCAGGACCGGACCGTCTCTTTGATGCTGCGTTCCGGATACGCCACGGCCTCCACGGCCAAGCTGTTCGAAATGGTGCACCAGGCGCGCGACGGGGGCAAGCCTGTCGATGAAGAAATGTACAACAAAGCCAAAGAATTTTACGAGGAAGCGTTCTATCGCTCCGTTTTCATCGGCGCCGAAAATTCGGTGGGCTTCCACAACGCGCCCGAGGCCCTGCGGGTCTTGGGGGACGCCATCGCCTTTGCGGTCAAATCCGAATCCTTCCTGCGCCAGATCCTGGCCAAAGCCGGGGTGGACGTACCGCTGAAAGTGGACTTGGAACTGAAAAAATACATCGATATGCGCGGCGAGCACAAGCTCATGCGTGATCCGGAACTGGAAATAAAGGATCCGATGAATTTGCAGGAGATGTTCTAAGAGGTGCGTCAGCTTGTGCCCGTCAGCCCTTTGAAGGGCAAGGCGGACATACGGTATCCGTGCAACATCTTGGAGTGTCTTTGGCCGCCTGAACCGGAAAGGGCAAAGGGCTGACGGCAACGGTATCTATAGCTCTCTAAACCTCCAGTACGGATACTCCAGCACATATTCGGCCACCCGGCCGGGGGAGGCCTCGCGGCTGGCCACCACCCATAGCGTGCTTTTGCGCTGCTGATCCGCCGCGGGGGCCATGGGATCCCAGCCGGGCATCAGGATCAGGGCGTTGTCGGCGCTGTATTCGATATCGCCGGACTCCTTGAAGGAGCTTAAATCCGGCTTTTCACCGTATCCGCCCCCCTTTCCGCGGCTCAGCTCACTGATCACCAGAAAACAGGCATGCTGTTCGTCCCGGATGGCTTCAAGTTGCCTGAGCCAGGAGTCAATGCCCGTACGCCGTTCGGTCAGATCTTTAAACGGCAGCTTGTGCAGGCTGTCCACCACGATGAGCACATCATCCTTGCGGGTTTCGTGCCGTATGAATGCGATATGGCGTCGCATGGTATCGGGGGTCAATTGCCGGTCGTTGACCACCCGGAAGAAGGCCAGCATCGTTTCCAGTTCGGCTTGCGCTTTTTCAAGCACCTGGACTTCGGCGGCACTCATTGCGCCGCTGCGGAGTTCTTTCTCCGCCAGATTGGTCCAGCGGACCAGGGTGCGAACGTAGATCTTGTGCCGCCCGTTTTCGAAATCATAATAGATCACCGGCACCTTGCGGCGGGCCACCTCCGTGGAAATTTGCATGAAGAAACATGATTTGCCGGCCTTGGGCGGTCCACCCAGGATATTGATGCCCCGCAGTCCCTCCAAATGCAGGTCCATTTTGGAAAAGCCGGTTTCCAGACCCAACAGGGATTTGCCTTTTTCCTTATCCAGGAACTCCTGGAATTGGCGGCGTTCTTTTTGAGGTGTATTGAAGGGCGAAAAGGCCTTGGCCTGCTGGACCATCCGGTGGACCGTTTTTTTGGCGTCCTTGGACGCTTCGGCCGCCAGGTGGGATAAATGTGCTCCGCGCTTGAAGTTTGGCGGCCAGGCAAGGATCCTGGCCTTGAATCCTACCCGTACCGCAAAATCGCGGGCGGCCAGGCGTGCTTGGGGGGCCTCGGCGACCAGCACAAAAAGATGTTCGATGCGGGAGAACCGCTCGGCAGCCAAGTCGCCGAAGGCATCGGCCGAAGCAACGGCAATGGCCGGATAGCCCATCTCGTTGAGGATCAGCAGGTTCAGTTCGCCTTGGGTGATGAACAACGCACCGCCCTCGCACCGCCCAATGTCGCGTACATTGTAAATCGCCGTCTCCCCGCTGAAGAAAGCCTCGTCGCCATGCCAGAAATGATCTTCTTCCCTGTCCGGTAGCACACAACGGGCTGCATAGGCATAGCCGTTCTCCTGGACGTAAGGGTACACCAGATAGCGTCCGTTAAACCCAACGCGCATTTTCTTGAGCGTGGTATCGCTGATGCCGAAGCGGGCGAAGTGGTCGTATTGTTCCCGGCCCATCAAGGTTGCGTTTTTATCCAGCTCATGACCCAGATGGCGTGAGGGAAGCGGCGCATTGAGCGCATAGATGTCCGCATCCGGATCGAATCCCGGTACGTTTCGGTTTTCCAGGTCCAGCAGACGCGCAAAATGAAAATGAAATCCGCCCGGAACGCAGCCGTTCAGACATCTGAAATAGCCGCGGAAGTAACTTTCCGGATCAAGTTGCACCAGAATTCGGCCTGCTTGCTCCAGTTTGTTGCGTTGGCAAAAAGGGCAGGGCGCGATCAGATGATGCCCTTTCCACATGGATTGCGGCAAGTGGGCCTCGTAAAAGGCCTTGATCTGCTCAAATGGGATCATCTCAATTTTCTTTTTTCAGTTTGAGTGCCGATTCCTGTCGGGTTGAAAAATTATAAAATGAGTCAAGATTATTGTAAACAAGACATCTTGGAATGAAAAAAAAGCTCCAGGCCCGGTGGGGATGCTTTGCGCATGCCGAACAGCAGGGGGCCGTTTAAATCCTGTTTTGGATTACCTGCATGTGCGCAAAAAGGAGGCGTCATGGCCAAAAGCTATTTTGCGATACTCGGGGTCTCATCCGACGCATCACCCGAAGAGATCCGATCGGCTTTCCGTCGATTGGCCAAACAATTCCATCCTGATCGAGCCGGTGGAGACAGCGGGCCCTTTAGACAAATCCTAGAAGCCTATGCTGTCCTGAGCGATGCGCGACGGCGAAACGAATATGAACAATCCCTGGCCCAAGCCCGCAGCAGCAGGCGCAGCGGGCCCGCCCGCTCCTTCTATGCCCCTTTTGCCACGCCTTTTGAGGGTCTGTTCGAATGGCTGTGGGATGACTTCCCCGGCCTGGGGCGGCCCCGATCCCGGCGCAGGCAGAATGTCACCCTGGAAGTACCGCTCACCAGAGAGCAGGCCAGGCGAGGTGGCAAGGCGAAAGTGATGGTGCCTATCCGGACCCTATGCCCGCAATGTGGCGGCTATGGTGGGATAGGCTATTATGAGTGCCCCCAATGCGAGGGGGCGGGTGTCCTTATGGGAGAATTACCGTTTTGGGTTTCGTTTCCGCCCGGTCTGAAAAAAGAGCATGCCGTGGTGATTTCGCTTGCGCGGTTCGGAATCCGCGATTTCCAGCTCTCTGTTTTGTTCATACCGCCGGATGCGGATGCGTTTTGATACCTGGCATCCATAAATAGCTCTTCGACTATCCGGCTGCGTAAACCTAAACATCGGTATCGGTATCGGTATCGGAATCGGTATCGATATCGAATTCGATTGCGATACCGACCCCGACCCCGAACAGGTACTTCATAATATTAGGAATATGTGTACTAAGCCATCAAGGCAACGGCAACCAACCCCAACCCAACAAACCCAACCAACCCAACCAACCCAACACCCTCACATCGGCTGCACCCTGGAGACGGTCAATGTCGCCGCCCCCCAGTTCTGCTCCACTTCCCCCCACAGCATATATGGCCGGTTGTGGTCGATGAGATGAGCGAAGCGGTCGTAGGTCCGGGGAAAAAAGGTGGTTTCCACGAGGCCCGTGTCGTCTTCGAAGGTGAGAAACTCCATGGGGTCGCCGGCTTTGGTGTGCACCACCTTGCCGGTGATCAGCCAGCCGGCGAATTTGATGCGGCGGCCCACCCGGCGCCCCACCTCACAGGCCGGAATGGCGCCGGCCCGGCGCACGGCATCGCGGAAAAGGGTAATCGGATGGCGGTCGCACAAAAATCCCAGCACGCGGAATTCACGCCGCAGCCGCTCCTGGGGATCGTCCGGCGGCAGGTCCGGCGGTGCAAGGACTTGGATCTCTTCAAAAAGCGGCAGGGTCTCCTGGGTGGTGGTGCGGCCGGATTGCCATTGGGCCAACACCCACAACAATTGAGCCCGGGACAGCGCCGGCGCAAGGCCGTCCAGGGCGCCGCACAAAATCAGGGCGCGCGCTTCGGCATCGTCCGGCCGTACGCGCTGGAAGAAATCGACCGGTGCGCTGAAGGGCCGGGTATCGCGCTGATCGACGATGCACCGGGCGGTCTCGCCGGCCAACCCCTTGACGGCCATCAAGCCCACGCGCATGCGGCGGTCGCGGCCGGTCCAGCGTATTTGGCTGTGGCGTACATCCGGTGGATCAATCGCCACTCCCAGTCGGCGCGATTCCGAGACATAGGCAAAGGTGCTGTAAAAACCGCCCTGATTGCTGATCACCGCGGCCATGAATTCGGCCGGGAAATGAACCTTGAGGTAAGCGGCCTGAAACGAAACGCGCGCATACGAGGCGCTGTGGGGTTTGCAAAAGGAGTAGCCCGAAAAGCTCATCATCATGGTCCAGACCGCTTCGATCTGCGCCGGGGTGACGCCGTTGCGGCGGGCACCCTCGACAAATCGTTGGCGGTAGTCCAGCAGTTGATGCTCGCGGTCTTTTTTAGACATCACCTTGCGCAGACCGTCGGCTTCGACTTCGTCAAAGCCGGCCAAGGCCATGGCCGTCCGGGAGACATCCTCCTGGTAAACCATGATGCCGAAGGTTTCCTCAAGCACATCGGCCAGCAGGGGGTGGATGGGGTCCCAGGCGCCGCCCTGCAGCCGGCGGATGTACTCCTGAATGAAATCGTTGGCGGCCGGCCGGATAATGCTCGAGTGGATCACCAGGTGCTCGAAATCGCCCACACAGGATTTTTGCTGGAGCAGCCGGATGGCCGGGCTTTCAATGTAAAAGCAGCCCATGGTGCGGCCCTGGGCCAATGATTCCTGAGTGGACAGATCCTCTTCGGGATCCCATTGTCTTTCGTCGAAAACGATTCCGTTCGCATGCACGTTATGGATAGCGTCGCGGACAACTCCCAGACTGCGGTTGCCCAGGAGATCGATCTTAACCAGGCCGAATGCTTCGGTGGCGTCTTTTTCCCACTGGATGATGGGCACGCCTTTGGCTGAGCGCTGCACGGGAACGTACTCCCGGATGGGCCGGGGGGTGATCACCATCCCCCCGGGATGGACCGACAGGTAGCGGGGCGTGCCGATCAACTGCCGGGCCAAAGAGAGAATTTCGGGCCAGGGGTGGATGAAGTCCAAAGATCGGGTTTCCGGACGCTTGTTCAGTTCGGTCAGAAAATCGCCGTCACCTTCCATGCGCCAGAACCAGGGCAGCCGCCGGGTTACGCGGCCGATTTCGGCATCGGTCAAACTGAACACTTTGGCGGTTTCGCGCACGGCCATGCGCGGCTGAAACAGGATATGGCTGGAGACCATGGCGGCATGGGCGCCGAACTGATCGAGCACGCTTTGGATGACCGCATCCCTTTCGTCCCAGGCAAAATCCACGTCGATATCGGGAGGATCCTTGCGGCCCGGGTTCAAAAAGCGGCCGAAATAAAGGTTGTGTTTAACCGGGCAGACATTGGTGATCCCCAGGCTGTAGGCCACCAGGGAGGCAGCCCCCGAACCGCGGCCGCAGGTACGCGGGCTGCGCCGCACGATATCGCGCACGATCAGGAAATAAGCCGAAAAATGCATCTGGGCGATGATGCGCAGTTCATGTTCCAGGCGATCGACCACCGGTTCGGGCAGATCGTTGCCGTAGCGCAGGCGCGCGCCTGCGTAGGCTTCTCGGCGCAGCACCCCGTCGGCGTTGCCGCCGCCGGGATGGTGCCAGGGCGGCATGACCAATCCGAAGTCCGGCCCGCGGAAGCTGATCCGGTCGGCGATGGCCCGGGTTTGCGCAATCGCTTCGGGACAGGCGGCAAAACGTTCACGGTAGACCTCCGGGGCGGCCAACCAGGCATTGACAGGCGCCACTTGATCGGGTGGCAAACGTTCCAGGGTGGTGTTCAGGGCTATGGCCCGCAGCAGACGGTGACTGGCATAATCTTCGGGGTGCCGGAAAAAACTGCCCGGCGTGGCCGCCAGGGGAATGCCCAGGGCACGGGCACACCGGCGCAAGGCATGGAACGGTGCCAGCGGCGCTCGGGGCATGGCTGCGGCCACATGCACGCCGGCCTCGTGCCAGCGCGCGAGCAGGTCGGCATCGGAGGTGAGCACGATCAGACCCTGGGCATGCGCAGGCAGGGCTGCGGCCAGATCGAAGCCCTCATCCATGTGGCGCTCGCTGAGCAGGCGGCACAAACCCGCGTATCCAGCGGTGTCGGCCACCAGGCAGACGGCGCGGCGCCGGCGGCCCGGGTCGGTGATTTCGGCCCCCACGATGGGCGTCAATCCCTCCCGACCGCAGGCACTCAAAAAAGGCCCTAACCCGTAAAGATTGTCGGTATCGGTCAGCGCCAGTTGCGCATAGCCCAGGCGCCGGGCCGCGCGGCACAATTGCGCGACCGGGGTCGTACCCCACATGAGGGAATAGTGTGAGCGGACGGTCAGGGGGATCATGTTGGTTTATCGAAATTACCCCAGGGTTGATCCAAATTCGAAGCACAACGGTCTAACGGGCAAACGCAACCGCCGATCCCCCGAACCGATCGCGGATTTTATCCAAGGCCGCCACCAACCGATCCCGGCGCAAGCCGGTTTGGCATTCTTCTTCGAACAACGGCAATTGCGCCGGCGGGAAAACCAGGCGGTCGCAGGTCAGGCGCAGGTGGCGTACCCGCGTGCGCCGGGTGACGGCCAGGTGCAGGGCGCGCCGGGCAAAAGGGAACAGGGCCAGATCGTTGGCCGTGGGCGGTTCCACGCGGATTTGCCGAAAGCATCGCCGGCCGTCGCTGTAGTCCACTGCAATGACGACCCGCCGGGCGACGCGCCCCTGCCCGCGCATGATGCGGCCGGCCTTTTCGACCAGCGTATAGAGTGCGGCTTCCATTTTCGACGGGGCGTGGGCGTCGGTGCCGAAGGTGTGATCCAAAGCCACCTGCAAAGGTTTTTGGCCCGCCGGTCGCACGGTTGCATTGTCCCGGCCGCGTAGGGCCGAGTCGATGAAGGCCGCCCGCGCGCCCAGGACCACCTCCAGGCGGGCCGTGCCGAGGGCGGTGACCTGATGGACTCGGGTCAGGTTCAATTCGCGCATCCGGGCCAAATCGCAGCCCTCGATGCCCGGAACCAGCCACACCGGAAGGGGCGCGAGAAAAGCCTCTTCGTCGCCCGGCGCCACGATGTATTCGCCCAGCGGCTTGACCAGCCGCGAGGCCACCTTGGCCACCAGTTTGTTGCCGGCCAGGGTCCAGATGGGATCCAGGGCCGATGCTCGCAGGGCTTGGCGGCGCAGGCGCCAGGCCACATCCACGGGCGGACCGAACAGGCGGCTGGTGCCGGTCACATCCACGAACAGATGACCGTCCTGTTCGCCGGGTTCGATGAGGGGCGAGTAGGGCAGGACCTGGCGCAGCAGATCGGCCATGGCCTGCTCGTAGCGGGCCGGCTGAGGCGGCCGTATGGCCGCATCGCGGCACAAGCGCGCAGCCCTGTCCAGCGGCATGCCTTTGCGCACCCCGGCCTGATAAGCCTCTTCGCTCATGTCGTAGACTGTGGCCCGGGCCGCCCCTGCGGGTGCAATGAGGAGCGGGCGGCTTTCCAGTCGGCGGTCCAGGCGCCGTTCCACTGCCACGGCGAAATCGGCGACATTGAGATGGATGATTGAACGATCCATTTTGAGTTTGTTGGGTTCGTTGAGTTTGTCGGGTTGTTGGTTATGGGAAAAAATGGATGATGTGAACGCCATTGACCGTCCATGCCGTCCTACCCTTGGGTGCCCCGGTGCCTGAATTGAACCAAAGATTCGCCCCCTGAATTATTTGCCGAACAGTTGTTCCATCAGCATTTGCGCATTGCGTGGCGCCTGGGCGTGCACGTGGTTGTTGAAAAAAATAATGCCGCTGTGCGCCCGGGCCGCCATTTTAGGAATAGTGACCTGGCTCCAGGGCTGCAACTCGGACGCACTGTAAAGATAATCGAACTGTTTTTGCAGGTTGCCCGAATTCCAGCCCCGGGCGTTGCGACCGTGGAATCGGATGTACAAAAGGTCAGGATTGGTCACCACATCCAGGGAGGGAAACAGATAGGGTAGATCCGGCACATCCACGGCCACCAGTGTGACCCGGCGCCGTTCGAGCTCGGCAAACACCCGGTCCACCGCCCAGGAGCAGTGGCGGAACTCCACGGCCACCGGCAGGCCGTCCAATTCATCCAGCAGATGGGCCAGGTAGCTGCGATTGGCGTCGCATCGTTTGAACGAGGGAGGCAATTGGACCAACAGGGCCGGCATCCGGCCGGCCTGCACCAGCGGTGTAATGCCTTCCCGAAACTGGATTACCTGTCCGCGCCACCCATGCAGATCGATTTCGTGGGTCATGGTCCGGGTCAGCTTGGCGGCGAAACCGAAACCGGCCGGTACCCTGGGGAGCATGCGCTCGATGGCTTCGGCCTTGGGCATCTGATACCAGGTGTAATTCAGTTCGGTAACGGCAAACCGGCGGGCGTACAGCGACAGCATCTCCCGCGCGGGGGTGCCGGGCGGATAAAAACCGGCATCGCTCCACTCGGGATAGGTATAACCGCTGGTGCCCACCCGCAGGCCGCAGGAGGGGGGTATCGTATCCTTCTTGGATGGTTCCATGGAACGTGAATATCCCTTTTAATCCCTCATGGGGGCCGGGGTCGGTATCGGAAGATGGTATATTTCGCAAACCACCCGTGTGCCGCGATAAGAACAGCATTCCCTCACCCGATGCCCTCCGGCCCCCTGTGCACCCCCACCACCTTGCCTTGGACCAGGACCGCATCGAAGTCGTAAAACATCGGTTTGAATTTGGGATTTTCCGGCCGCAATTCTATTCGGTTTTTAAGTAAGAAGAAGCGCTTGACGGTGGCTTCGTCGTTGTGCACCAGGGCGACAATGATTTCGCCGTTGCGGGCATACTGACGCGGTGTGCAAATGGCCAGGTCGCCGTCGAGGATGGCGGCATTGCGCATGGAATCGCCCTGCACCCGCAAGGCAAACAAATGTTGCTCCTTAAACAGGGTTGTGTCCAGGACCAGCGTGCCATCCCATTCCTGCTGGGCGTACATGGGCAGCCCGGCGGTGACACGCCCGATGATGGGGATTTCACGCCAGCGGTGGGCGGCGGCGGTTTGATGCGCCTGATTGAGCAGATAAATGGTGCGGCTGTAGCGTCCCTCGCGCTTGATACAGCCCTTGTCTTCCAGGGTCTTGAGGCCCTGGGCCACGGCTGCATGGCTGATGCCCAGGTCAGCGGCGGCTTGACGCAGGCTGGGGGCCCGGCCCTGTTTATTGATTATACGATCCAAGTAATCGAAAAGCTGCTGTTGTTTGGCAGAAAGTCGAAGCGACATGCGCACCCCTTGTCCGTTGTGGGTTGCCCGGTTGCGCCGACATGATCCCGGAACGCCCTGGGCGCATCGTTGAATTACGCTTCTACTATAGCGGGAAAAATGTAAATGTCAATGTAAAGTAAATGTAAAGAACGTCTTTAATGCATTCTGGCATTGCAAGGGTGCTTTTTGCGGACGCTGATGGACCTGCAGTATTGGCGCTGGGGATAAGCTGTCTACAGGCAAATTCGTGCCTAAAATACCTATTCGTATGCACGTTGCCGGATGGGTCGGCGTTCACTTCGGCCCGGAACCCGTCAACTCCCTCAGATCGATCTCTCCCCTTGAATCGAAGGGTATCTTGTCCAACCAGCCTGAGTCGCCCAAACGCAGGTGGCCTTTGACCGCGTAAGTCCATTGTTCGGCCGGGGTAGCGCCCTGCTGAAAGCCCCTCAACAGGCGATAGGCGATATCCACCATGTGGAACAGAGAAGCGTACACCGTGACGGGGACAATGTCGCTGCTGTAGGCGGCGATTTCTTTTTGGGGATTGGCCACTCCCTTGGCGATGTGACGGCCTTCAAGGGACAGATCACATTCGACTCCGCGAATCGGCAAAGCGACATCGTTGGGATTGACTACGCGCAGATCGACTTGAAAAACACTTTCGAAACTTCTGATCTCCTGCACCCGGATGCCGGCCAAGCTGATGTAAGGCTTTTCAAAGCGGGTCCCCAAAGTGACGCAACCGTTCACCACCGCGAAAGCACAGACCACGAAAGCAAGCCACCATTGATGATGAACCGCTTTCATAAGTTTATTTTCAGTAATGGATGAATGTCACTTCTCCCGACCGCCGGGGCCCAGTCTTTTAAACAGATCCTGGGCCTTTTTTTCCAAACCTTTTTTGAGTTCATCTTCCCGGGGGATCGCTTTTTTAAGGGTTTCCTTATCCGGCAGATCCTGCTTAAGAATGGCTTTTAGATCAGGCCTGTACTTGGGCTTCTCGAATGTGCCGCCGACCAGCACCGGGACCATGATGCCCGCGCGCTCTTTGATATCGCCCTGTCCCTTCAGTGTGGCCACAAATTTGGGTTCGACACGAATATCGAGTGTTTCCTGCGCCAGATCAGCGTTGCCGCCAGCCTCCACGCGCAACAACGGGGACACCAGCCGGGCATTGTCGAGTTTGGCCAGTCCGTCTGCAATTGAAAACGGTATCAACAATTCGCTGAAGTCGGTGCGCGGCTTTTCGGCCGGCTTTTCGGCCAGGCCGAAAGCGGATTGCACGTTGCGCACCATACCGGCCAAATCAATACCCACAATGGCGCCCTCATTGAATTTGAGCTCTCCTTTTCCGTTCAAGGTCCGCCGGATCTGATCCGGCTGATCGCCGATCATCTGCAGCGAAATGGCGGCGTTGACCACACCTTCGAGGAACTCTTTTTTCATGACATCATTGAGCAGCGGTCCGGCCCGGACATTGCTGACGGACAAGTCCGCCTCGCTGCGCGGGGTGTCCTGCTGCACATTGATGGTGCTCGCAATGGATATGCGGCCGTCATAAAGGTCGATGTTCAGGGGATCGATGCGGATGATCCCGTTGTTCGCCTTGGCTTTCAGCGCTATGTTCCGGGTGCGCGCATTTTTGACCTTCAATTCGTTTACCCTGATCTGCGCGTCCATTACCAGCTTACGCAAAGGGGCATAGTCGGTCTTTTTTGCGGGTGGTGCAGTGCCGGTGCCGGGCGCCTCCGGCGTCTCGCCCGGTTTCTCTTCCGATGGCTGCGGCTGCGGCAGGTAACGGTCCAGATCGATGCGATCCAGCGCGGCCTCCAGTTGGATATTGGGCTTGGCAAACTCGGTGGCCTGGGCGGAGAAGGTCACTTGGGATTGATCCAATGTCAGGGTGCCTTCGGAGGTGAATCGGTCCGGTGTACCGCTCAATTTGACGGAAAAAGCCAGCTTCGTTAAAGCACTTTTGTCGGCCGGTTCGACTGGAAGCGGCTGCTTCAAATCGGCCATGACGTTGCGCAAGGAAAAGGGGGCGACCTGCACGTTCATAACCGCCTGCGGCGAATCCACCGGGTTTTCGACGCGGCCCTGCATTCGGATTTTGATTCGATCGAGTAATTCAGCTGTAACATCTATATCTATAGGACCTTTGCCGGGATCGCTGCCCACCGGTCCCACCATACCGCCCAGGCGGATCGGATGACCGTCGGCGGCGGCGCTGAAATCCATCCGGATGGGTCGATTGAGGGAGACATCGGTCAGGTTGACCTGGATATCTTTGATTTCATGGCGGGTACCGGCGGCGTGGTCGATGTACTGCAGACTTCCGTCCGTGATAGCGAATTGCCCGACCGCCAGATCTTTGATGGGCAGTGGTCTTTTATCCGGCGGCCGGCCTTGGGGCGGGGGGGCAGGCCCCGTTTGGGTCTTACCGCCAAGTCCTTCCCAGTTGCTTCGACCGTCCTTTTGCTTGATCAGCACGATCCGGGGATCATTGACCACAAACCGTTTGACTTCATATTCCCCAAACAGCAGCGGCCATAGCTTGACGCGGATCTCGAACAATCCAATGGAAGCGAAATCCTCTTCTCCGAATCCGGGTGGATTGCCCAGGTGAAGGTCATGCACCGCCACGCCGATCCACGGGAACACCGAGGGTTCGATTTCGCCACCCACCGTGACTGGCCGCCCAAGGGCCTTGGAGGCCTGGGCCTCGATTTGAGGTTTGTATCGATCAAAGTTGATCACCATGGGAGCGACCAAAACCGCCACAAGGACGATCACCACCAGGCCGGCGACAATGATCAGGAGCCACTTGATTGCTTTAGACATTCTATCTTCCTTTGCACATGGAATGAAATGTCAGGCGCCGGCGGCAGTGCGCATCCCGCGGTATGATGACTTCACCCCACATGGTGCCTGCAAGCTAAGGCATTTTAGTGCCATGTAAAGATAAGAGAACTTGCACGACCCCTGTTGAAAAGGCCGCAAGACCGCAAGACCAGTGAAGTAATGACCACATATGGATTGCCATAGGCATCACGGACGAATGGAGTTGGAATTGCCTTTTCACACGCCTTTGATTATGTTCTGGCCGGTACAGACGTTTGAACCGCATTTTGGTATCCGAACTTGAGCCTACGATGACCCAGGATCTATTCGAGTCCATAAACGACCCTCCGGTCGCGGAATCCAGGCCCCTGGCCGAACGCATGCGGCCGCGCAACCTGCAAGAATTTATCGGCCAATCCGAGATGGTTGGACCGGGCAGCTTGCTGGCCGAAGCCATACGCCATGACCGTATTTTCTCAATCATCTTCTGGGGCCCTCCGGGTTCAGGCAAAACCACCTTGGCCCGGATCATCGCCAAGGACAGCCGATCCTACTTTGTTCATTTTTCCGCCGTCTTGTCCGGCATGAAGGAGATCCGCGGGGTCATCGAGCAGGCCCATGAACAACTCAAATTGAACCGAAGACGAACCATTTTGTTCGTAGACGAGATTCACCGGTTCAACAAAGCCCAGCAGGATGCGTTTCTGCAGCATGTCGAAAGCGGCTTGCTGACCCTGATCGGCGCCACCACCGAGAATCCCTCCTTTGAAGTTGTGCCCGCCTTGCTTTCGCGGTGCCGCGTGATGACCCTCAAAGCCCTGACCGATGGTGACCTGGACGCCATTATCAGGCAGGCATTGGAAGATGACGAACGCGGGTTGGGACGTTATCACCTCAGCCTGGACGACGATGCCGGCGCCCACCTGGTGCGAACATGCGACGGTGATGCACGCACGGCGTTGAACAATTTGGAAATGGCGGCCTTTTTGACCCTTGCCCGCCGCGGCCCCCCATCAGATCACAGCCGGCGGCGCATCGAACTGGACGACATCGAAAACGCCATTCAGCAAAAGGCGCTGCAATATGACAAAACAGGCGAAGAGCACTATAACCTGATCTCCGCATTCCACAAAAGCCTGCGCGGCAGCGATCCCGATGCTGCGCTCTATTGGCTGGCGCGCATGCTCATGGCCGGCGAAGATCCTCTTTTTGTGGCCAGGCGCATGGTCCGATTCGCCTCTGAGGATATCGGCAATGCCGATCCGTATGCATTGCGATTGGCCGTGGCGGCCATGGAAGCTTTTCGCTTCATCGGGCCTCCCGAAGGAGAACTCGCGCTGGCCCAGGCGGCCGTCTATATGGCCACCGCTGCCAAAAGCAACAGCATCTATATGGCGTTTAACAAAGTCCAGGAGGTGATTCGCAAAACCGGCACACTGCCTGTGCCCCTCCATATCCGCAACGCCCCCACCCGATTGATGAAAGAACTGGGTTATGGCCGTGATTACAAGTATGCCCACGACTATGAAGGAGGCTATGTTGCACAAGCATATCTGCCCGACCAGCTCAAAGAGCAATACTTTTATACAGCCCAGGATCGCGGCTATGAAAAACTGATCAAACAGCGCCTGGATCAATGGCGCCGTCACGCGGGCCGAAATACCAAACCGAAGTGAACCCTGAAATAAGCGCTTTGCCGGGCCGGGTTTTTTAAGAGATTACGACAAAGCTCGCCGGACGATCATAAATGCCTTGGCGGCCAAAGCGATGCGGCGCTATTATTTTTCTTCGCAGCCCTGGCATTCGGTCTCGTTTGGATTTAGTATATAAAGGCTGAACGCAGGGGTGAAAAATGCCGAGGCTACAGTGATCAGCCGCTGTGCAAAGCGGTCCATTGAGAGGATACGGCCGGGGATTCAAGCCGGAAATTATTGTCCAAACGGGAGGGAATAGAAGATGTCCCAATTGATTGCCTGTAAATCCCGGGATGGCGTCGTGTTCGGCGCGGACGGAAAAGCGGTCGATGTGGATGCCAACGGAAATCTGATCGAACTCAGGGTCGATCGTTTGCACCAGCTCTCCGATCATGCCTGCATTTTAAATGGCGGGTCTGTTGCGGGCGAATCCATGTGTCAGGCGCTCAAGCATTTTGTCGATCAGGAAAACCTTCGCAACGTCGATGATATCTACAGCGCCGCGCTGCCGTTCCTGGCCACCGAGTATGAGCGCTTCATGCGCAGGAAATGCGAAATTCAGCCCATCGATCCCATCCATCAGGTAACGTTCATTCTCGGGGGATACACTGAGTTCGATCCTGAAAAGCCGTTTCGCATGTATCTGCTGTGGACCAAGAGGAAGCTGCCCTTGCTGGACAGCGATGAGGTCGGCATCTGTTTCAGTGTCCCGCGCATCATCAAACTGGAGCACAGTCTGCACCAGCTTGTGAAACAGGGCGCTGAACTGGATCGCATCATCAGTGTGGTGCGCCATGAGCTGGAACGATTGGCCGAGATGAACGAAGAAATCTCCGATCCCCTCTCCTACGCTTACATCTCGCAGGAAGGTTTCAAGAGACTGTAGGATCGTCCACTCGGATGATTCGTTTATTCGCGATGCTTCGCTGGGAACCGGTTCTTTTTGGCTTGAACTGGCGCCACCGGCGATCCAAAAAGGGTTTTAGTTTGCCCTATCTACTTACCTCAGCATCACCCCGCCATCAATGTTTATGGCTGCGCCGACGAGATAGTCTCCTGCCGGCGAGGCTAATAAGACAGCTAAGCCAGCTATTTCCTTTGGATTTCCGATCCGGCGAGCAGGGATCCTTTTTTTGACCTCTTGTTCGACTTTGGATGCGAGACCCGGGTTCAGGTCGGTGTCGAAGTAGCCTGGACAGATGGCGTTGACCTGGATATTGTATTTGATCAATTCCAGGGCCATGACCTTGGTCAGCAACAAAGCTCCGCCTTTGCTAGCGCAGTAATCGCCGCTGTGGGGCACTGGCATGAAAGAAGCCACTGAGGTGACATTGATGATCTTGCCGTTCTTCCGCTTGATCATCTCGCGGGCTGCCGCCCGCGAGCAATTGAAGATGCCGGTCAGATTGATCGATAGCGTCTGCTGCCACTCTTCATCGGGGATATCAACCATAGCCTTGGCACTGCCTGTGATGCCGGCGTTGTTAGCCAGAATATCCACTTGGCCAAATTTTTCGACCGTGGCAGCGATCATATTCTCTGCATCTTCGACCCGGCTGACGTCGCATCGGACGGGCATAGTCTTGACTCCGAAATCTCGGTTAATTTCGGCTGCGGCCTTCTCACAGCCCTCGAAGTTCCTGGCGGCGATTATGAGATTTGCCCCTGCGCTGGCCAAGCCTTCAGCGATGCCACGGCCGATGCCCTTGTATCCGCCAGTGACCACGGCCACTTTCCCCTTAAGATCAAAAATATTCAGAGTCATGTTTCTTCCTCCCGTTATTTATACAAATGAACGCGACAGGGTTGCAGGCCGACTTTTTTAGGGAGTTCTGTAATAAAAAGCGGTTTGCCGTTTGTCTCATCCGCTATCAGGTTCTGGAAATGGCAGTGGGCGCAATACACAGGGAAATCTGGCCTGCCAAAAGCCATGGCCTGGGGTTTCTCTATGCGCAGAAATCCGTCTGACCGGTCGTAAAGCCCCTGCCTGATTTGCCGTCCTCCGCTAGGGCATTCATCCACCGTGATAGTGAATTTTTCTTCATCCTCAGTGATCTTTAGTGAACCCAGGTGGCCCCTCAGTCCGGCTGCAAGGATTTGAAGCTTTCGGCCAGGGGACTTGCCGGAGTACCGCTTGGACAGGAGTTTGGTGAAACCCTTACGAACCGTCTCATCAAAAGCTTCATACAGAACCTCATCATCGAAGCGCCGGCCGATGAAGGACAAGAGGTCGGTGACCCAGTCCAGATACAGATCATGCATGGACAAAAACTCGCTATACATCCGCTGAGTTAATTTTTTGGCCGCTTCCTGGTCGCCTGTTTCGATGGCGGCCATAGTCAGATCCAGAGTCCTTTGTCCCATAGCCTTCAGTTCATCATCCGTGAAATATCTTTCATTGCCCATCTTTCTTCCTTTCGCTTTGAATCGGGCTGTTAGGCACCGGCTCTATTTATGAATTGCCATTTTGCCCGCATCCAGCGCGGCTTCCATCATGGACTCCGAGACGGTTGGATGGGCGTGGACGGCTGCAGCCAGATCTTCGAAGCCGGCCTCCAGGGACATTGCGACCACGGCTTCAGCGATTAATTCGGTGGCGTGCGGGCCGACCATGGTCACTCCCACGATCTCGCCGTACTTAGGTTCAGCTACAATTTTGATCAGGCCTTCGTTTTCGTTCAGGATGGCGGCTTTGCCATTGGCCATCAAAGGAAATCGGCCAATCTTGAGCTTATCGCCATAGTGTGCCTTGGCTTCTGCTTCGGTCAAACCCGCGCTGGCCAGTTCCGGGGCGGTATAGACGCACCTGGGGATAGGGCGGTAATTCATTGGGCGACCGATCCCGCAAGCATTCTCGACAGCGCAGATCCCTTCTGCCATAGCGGCGTGGGCCAGCATGATCCCGCCGGTCACATCGCCTATGGCATAAATGCCGGGCACGCCGGTTTCCATTCGTTCGTTCACTACAATATGGTTTTTATCGGTCAAAGGGATACCCAAGCTTTCCAAGCCCAAATTGCTTGTACACGGTTTGCGACCCGTGGCTACAAGAACCAGATCGGCCGATCGGATGTGGTCTTTTCCGTTCAGACCGAAGACCACCAGCTTGCCCCCTTTGCCGTCTGCTTCGATTCTTTTAACACCGGCCCCAGTGATGAGTTCCAGACCCTCTTTCTCCAGAAGATCAGACAGCACCCGGACAGTTTCATTGTCCTCGGCCGGAAGAATCGAACCCATCTGTTCGATGACCGTGATTTTGACCCCCATCCGGTGCATGAGCTGAGCGAATTCGATCCCAATCACACCGCCACCGATAATGACCAGACGAGACGGCAATTGTTCCAGAGCCAATGCTTCGTTGCTGCTAATCACACCTTTTTGATCAAAACTCTCCGTCGGAAAGCCGGCTGGTACCGAACCCGTGGCCAAGATTATTTTATCCGCTGTTATTTTTTCTCCAGTCTTCAAGACCGAGATCGTCTGGGCATTGGACAGGGTCGCTTCACCCTTGATCACTTTGATGCGGTTTTTTTTCATCAAAAGTCCCACGCCACTGACCAGGCGCTTGACGACGGCATCTTTGCGTTCGAGCACGGCCGGGTAATTCAAACCTACTTGCGGAATCTTGATCCCGAAAGCTTGGCTGTTTCGGGCCTGCCAATAAACATTGGCCGAGTGAATCAAGGCCTTGGTTGGGATGCAGCCCCGGTTGGTACAGGTGCCGCCCAGTTGATCCTTTTCGAACAAGGTCACCTCGTTTTTTAACTGTGCGGCCCGGATGGCCGCCACATATCCACCGGGTCCTCCGCCGATAATGGCTATCTTCTGACTCATGACCGTTTTCCTTACAACTGCTGTTCATAGAAGCAACAGGGGTTCCTCGATCAGCTCCACTACCCGATTGAGAAACTGGGCCGCAATAAAACCATCCAGAATCCGGTGATCGATGCCCAATGTGATATTCAGGGAAAGGACGGGTAGCACCTGATTATCCACCACGCAAGGCCGTTCCTTGATGGCTCCCAGTGCGATGATGCTCGCTTCCGGCGGATTGATGATGGGATAGCCGTATTCAATTCCGGCCATACCCAAGTTGGTGATGGTTATGGTGCTCCCGGTCAGTTCGTCCAGTCCCAATTTGCCATCACGGCCACGGGTAACTAGGTCCAATCGGATGCGGGCGATTTCGGCCATCGATTTCAAGTTGGCCTGGCGGATAACCGGGACAATCAATCCATCCTTGACGCTGGTGGCCAGCCCTACATTGATTTCATCCAGAATCTCGATTCCATCTGTCGTCCAGTAGGAATTCACATCTGGAAAATTCTCCAGAGCGATAGCTACACATTTGATAATCAAATCGGTATAAGTCAGCCTCAGCCCTGTTTCTCTCTCGATAACCGGCAGCATTCGTGCCCTGGCTTCGTTCAGCCTGACAGCGTTGGCCTGTTTGGACATCCAAAAATGGGGTGTCTGGAAGCTTTCGGACATCCGCCGGGCAATGGTGCGTCGCATGCCTCCGGGCTTGATCAGACGGCTTCTTAGCGGGCCGGCCTCCGTCTGGGCCGCAGGAGCGGCGGCTGGTTTTTGAATTTCTTTAACCGCCTGCAGAACGTCTTTTTTAACGATGCGGCCCTGAGGTCCGGTGCCTTTTATCCGGGTGATATCCAGGCCGTGTCCTTTAACAATTTTTTTTGCTACTGGGGAGATTTTAATTCTCCCCTTGATTTCTTGGCTCAAGCCTCCGGATTCGAACCTGGTTGTCACGCCCGCTGTTTCATCGGGCGTAGATTGAACTTGAATGTCCAATCTCGGGGACGTGGTCTCAGCGGCCGTTTGGGTCAGAGTCTCGCCGGGCTGGACGATATAAGCCAGCGTTACCCCGATGGATCTTGTTTCCCCCGCCGGGACCAAAATTTTTCCCAGTAGTCCGGATTCCGGCGCTTCAATTTCATAGGTCACTTTTTCCGTTTCGATCACGAGGAGAATCTCGCCCTTCTCGACTCGATCGCCTTCGTTTTTTATCCATTCAATGATCTGCCCCTCAACCATGGTAAGGCCGAGACGGGGCATGATTATCGCTGTGGCCATTCAGTTGCCTCCATTTTTTCCGATCATACCGGTTTTGGCAGGACTTACTTGCCCTGCCAATTCGGTTTTCGCTTTTCCAAAAAGGCACTGGTTCCTTCCCGGGCGTCTTTGGTCGTGGCAGCAATGATGGCGCCGTACTGGCAATATTCCATCGCCCCCTCCAGGGGCATGTCCAGGCCAACCTGAATAGCGCGCTTGATCAGGGCCACCGCGGACGGAGCGTTTTTGATGATGCGCTGGGCGAGTTCCTCGGCCGCGGCCATAACCTGATCCGAAGGAACCACTTTGAGAACCAAGCCCATTCGCAAGGCTTCCTGGGCATCAATGGGGTCTCCGGTGAGTTCAATGTAAAGGGCAAGCTGTTTGCCGATCAGACGACCAAGCCTGGCCGTTGCCCCGGCTCCGGGCATAATGCCAAGCCCCACTTCAGGCAGACCGATCCTGGCTTTTTCGGACATGATTCTGAAATCGCAGGCTGTAGCTATTTCCAAGCCGCCACCGAAAGCGTAACCGTTGATGGCCGCGATAACCGGTATGCCCAAACGTTCCAGGCGTAAATTGAACCTGGTTAGTTTATCGTGGATGCGGAAGAATTCGTAAGGCGCTTCCAGACCCTTGTTGATCATGTTGATGTCGCCGCCCGAGACAAAAGCCTTGCCAGCCCCGGTCAGGATGAGCGCCCCAAGTTCCTCATCGGCTTCAATCCTGGTCAGAACATCCTCCAGTTCTAAAATCATCTGTTCGTTTACGCCGTTGAGCACTTCAGGCCGATTGAAAATGATATAGGCAATTTTGCCTTTTTTCTCATTAATGATCGTCTGGTAGTCCATTTCACTTTTCTCCCTTGACCGGTCAGAGTTCTGGCGAAACCAAAATCTTGCAATGCTGTAATTTCCTCTCGCTGGTCAGTTCCTTAATCCCCTTTTCCAGGGCATCTTCCACTTTGACCTTTGAACTGATCATCATGGGATCGCATTTGACCTTGCCATTGCCCAAAAAAGCTATGGCCGCGGGGAACTCGTCTACGTAACCCTGGCTGGTGATGATCGACTTTTCCCGCAAGAAAAGATTGCTGAAAGGAAATTTGAACGGTTCGGTCATCAGGCCCACTTCTACGATGGTCCCGCCCCGGCCGCAGACCGTATCGGCCAGCAGCAACGCTTCACCGGGCCCGGCGCACTCGAAGACCATATCAGCGCGCCGGCCGCTCGTGAGGGAGGCGATGATCTTGCCTGGATTGCCTTCCTTGGGGTTGATGACTTCTGTAGCCCCCAGTTCCTTGGCCAACCGCATCCGCTCGGGGAGGAATTCGAAAATGAAGACATCACTGGCACCGCAGGCAAGGGCCGACTGCATCGTCAGGAGCCCGATAGGGCCTGCACCGATCACGGCGACGGCCGCTCCCGGCTCCATCCGGCCGCGCTTGACCGCGTGAACGCAGCAGGCCAGGGGTTCGACAAAAGAACCGGCCTCGTAGCTCACGCTGTCAGGGAGTTTGTAGACGTTGTCGACGGGCGCGACCACATAATCGGCGAAAGCCCCGTCGGCGGCGCCTCCGATGCTGCCCAACATTTCGCATTGGATATGCTGGCCCTTTTTGCAGTAGTAACATTGATAACAGGGCATGGTCGGCCGGACGGTCACCCGGTCCCCCACCTTGAATTGAGCAACATTATCGCCCATGGCCACAATCTCTCCGGAGAATTCATGGCCACCAGTGATGGGCGCCTGCCGCCCCGTCAGGGGGTGAGGCCTTTTGACCGGGATCAGGATCGGACCGGCCAAGTATTCATGAACGTCGGAACCGCAGATCCCGCACCATTTAACCTTTATTTTGACTTGCTTTGGGCCGGGTGCAGGTTCGGGAATATCTTCCAGCCGGATGTCTTTGCCTCCATAAAACCGCAAAGCTTTCATATCTTCACCTGTCGCTTTCTTTGGTTTACAGTAAACTCTGATCAGCCCAGTTCCTTGACGGCGGCTATGATGTCCGCCTCCTGGGGCAGGACGGCGCTTTCCATGGCCGGTCCCCATGGAATGGGTGAAAAGGCGGCTCCTACTCGCTTGATCGGGGCATCCAAGCTGTCGAAGGCCGCTTCCATAACACTGGAAGCAATTTCCGCCCCGAAGCCACCGATTTTGACCGCTTCATGGGCGATGACCAGTTTATTTGTCTTGGCCACTGATGTGAGGATGGTGTCCAGATCCAGAGGCAAGAGCGTCCTGAGGTCAATGATCTCTGCATCAATGCCCTGTTCGGCCAGTTTTTCTGCGGCTGCCGCGACCTTATAATAGAGCTGACCCCATGTCACTATGGTCACATCCGAACCAGGCCTTTTGATATCCGCTTTGCCCAAGGGAAGGGTATATTCTTCTTCGGGTACGTTGCTCTTTACCCGCAGCATTTTGTGCTCGATAAAAAGGACCGGGTTCTGGTCCCTGATCGAAGACTTGAGCAGCCCCTTTACATCGTAGGGCGTGCTGGGATAGACCACCTTCAACCCCGGCGTATGACAGAACCAGGCTTCCAGGCTTTGGGAATGATGAGGCCCGGCGCTGAGTCCACCCCCGCACTGGGTCAAAAAAACAATGGGGACCTTGAACTGCCCCCCGAATATGTATCTCATTTTAGCAGCCGAGTTGACCACGGCGTCCATGGCAAGGGTGATGAAATCCATGAACATGATCTCGGCCACCGGAACCAGCCCGGCCATGGCTGCGCCGGTGGCCACTCCGGCGATGGCCGATTCACTTATGGGCGTATCAATGATTCGTTTTCCTCCAAATTCTTGAAACAATCCTCTCGTGGCGCTGAAACTGCCCCCGGACAAGCCGACGTCTTCACCGATGATGATCACTCTTTCATCCATGGACAGTTCTTCCCGCAAGGCTTCGTTGATGGCTCTGACATAATTGAGTTCTCTCATGATCTGCCCCGCCCTTTACACATAGATGTTGTCGAATACTGTTTTTGGGTCAGCCGGTGGACTGCACCGAGCAGAATCTACTGCATCCTCAATTTCGGCCTTGATCGCTTGTTCCAGCTTTTCAACCGTTTCGGCCGTTAATAGGTGTTCGGCAAAGAGCTGCTCCCGGAATTTGGTTACCGGATCGACTTGACAGGCCGCTTCGATATCCTTTCGGTCACGGTACTTTTGAGGATCACCCACATAGTGCCCCAGCCAGCGGTTGAACCGGCATTCCAGCAGGGTGGGGCCTTCTCCTCTCCGGGCCCTGTCAACGGCCTCAAACGCGGCCCTGTAAACTTCCAAGACATTGGTTCCGTCCACGAGCTGGCCGGGCATATTGTAGCCTTCAGCCTTGCGCCAGATATCGGGTTGGGCCGCGGTGAAGATCTGTGGGATGAACTGGGCCCAGCGGTTGTTTTCCACGGCAAAGACTATGGGCAGTTTCCATACGGAGGCCATGTTGACGCTCTCATGGAAATTACCCTCGTCCACGGCCCCGTCTCCGAAATAGCTGACCACCACCTGACCGCTGTTTTTGATCTGGCAAGCCAAGGCGAAACCGACCGAGAGGGGAATGTTGGCACCGACCATCCCCTGAGTGCCCAGAATGCCATATTCGATGTCGGCATAGTGCATCTCGCCGGCGATCCCGCAGCATGGACCGCCTTTTTTACCCAAAACTTCCAAAAGGAACCGCTTGAGGGGAACGCCCCTTGTCACTATGATTGGCCGGCCTCGGTGGGTATTGTTGATGTAATCCTTCGGCTTGAGGGCCCCGGTCACGCCGACACCAACTGCTTCACCTCCCAGACTGGGATGAAGCCAGCCGGCGATTTCGCCCCTGGTGATCATGTCAATAAGTTTTTCTTCGAGTCGCCTCGATTTCAACAAAAAGGTAAAGAGCTCTCTTTTCTTTTCTTCGCTTACGGTAACCTCAGTCATTTTTTATCCTCTTTCCACCGCGCTCAGAAGACGCCTTGAGCGAAAACATGGTCAGCTATTATCCGGCGGTGGTAGTCGCTGTCACCAAAAGTCGCCTCGGCCACTCTGGCCCGTCGGAAGTAGTGAGGCAAGTCGTACTCCTCCATGTAGCCGACTCCACCGAAGACCTGGTGACCTAAAGCGACGATTCGTCGATGGGCTTCATTGCACCAGGCTTTGGCGATGGAAGCCTCGGTTTCAAAATGCAGGCCTTGATCAAACATCCAGGCGGCTTTGTAAGTCACCCACCGGGAACATTGCAAGTCGACCAACATATTTGCGCAATGATGCTGGATGGCCTGAAAACTACCGATAAGCCGCCCGAATTGCTCGCGTTTTTTGGCATAAGCCACAGTCAGGTCCATGACCTGTTGGCCGCTGCCAACCATCTGCGCGCATTCGGCCACGGCTGCCCTTTGCAGGACCTTCTTCAACGGCAGCCAGCCTTGGTTCAGAGAACCAAGCAGATTTTTTTTGGGCGCTTCGACCATATCGAAGACCACCTCGAACTGCTTGTCCCCCGCTATTGTTCTGAGCGGCCTCAGGCTGATACCCGGTGTCCTGCGATCAACAATGATCAGCGAAATTCCTTCCTCTACGCCACTGCTGGTCCCGGTCCTGGCTGCGCAAATAATCCAGTCCGCCACGTGGGCATCGGGAACGAAGAGTTTCGTTCCCTTAATGATGAATGTATTTTTTCTTTCCGTAGCCGAAACCGCAATGGAACTCGGATCATAGAAACTTTCCGCTTCGTTTAAGGCCAAGGTCATGATTCGTTCGCCCCTGCCCAGCGGGGGTAAAAATCTATTTTTCTGCTCTTCGTTTCCGGCTTCAAGCAGAGTGAAACCGCCCAAAACAACTGTCGAAAAAAACGGCCCCGGAAGCAAGACCCGGCCCATTTCTTCCAGCAGAACGATCAGGTCTAAGAAACCCAGGCCGTCACCCCCATATTTTTCGGGAACGATCAAGCCCATCCAACCCAACTCGGCCATTCCTTTCCACAGATCTTCGCTGAAGCCCTTTTCATCTTCAACCATTTCTCGGACAAATGAACTTGGACAGTTTTTAAACAAAAATTGACGAACGCTGTCGCGGATCATTCTCTGTTCTTCGGAAAACTTGATGTCCATGACTCACTGCCTCCTATAGACAGCGCCTTATTGCCTGGGCAGACGCAGTCCACGAATAGCCGTAATATTTCTGATTACCTCGCTGGTCCCCCCGCCGATCGTATCCACAACCGAGGCTCGACATAGGCGGGATATCTCACCTTTAAGGGGAACCCACGCAGAACCCTCTTCCAGCAGGCCGAATTGGCCCAGAATTTCCATGGCTTTGTAGCCCATGCGCTGGCGCAGCTCGGAACCGAAAAGTTTGACGATCCCGGCTTCGTAGTCGATCCGCCCGTCGATCAGCAAGGATAGCGCTTGATACTCCAGGCATTTTCCCACTTCGGCCTCGACCACCAACTCAGCCAGCTTGTTCCGGACCAGCGGGTCATCTGCTAAGACGATCCCATTGCGACGGGTTTTTTGAGTGTATTGGATCAAACGGTTAAGCGTGGGAAAGATTCTTTCCATCTGAAAAAGGGCCAGACGCTCATAGTTGAGCGCGTTGACCATATAAAGAAAACCCTTGTTTTTTTCTCCGACCAACCTGCTCTTGGGAACTTTGACATTGTCATAAAAGACCTCATTGGTTGTTTCTCCGCCCAGGGTCGCCATTGGCCGGATATCGATGCCTGGCGCACGCTGGTCAACGACAAACAGGCTGATCGACTCGAGGCGGGGGCCCTCGGGGTTGGTCTTGGCAGCCAGCCAGTGATAGTCGGCATAATGAGATTCTGTGTTGAATGTCTTTTGACCGTTAATGACGAAATGATCGTCTTTCTCCACAACCTGCATTTGCATGGCCATGAGGTCGGAGCCGGCCGGAGGTTCGGTATAGCCCAACCCAAACTCGATCTCTCCGGCGACAATTCTATGCAGGAATTCTTTTTTCATATCCTCGCTGCCGTGATGGAGTATAATCGGGCCGGCCATGTACCGAGCAATTTCATTGGGGATATGGGCTTCATGGCGGGCGAACTCCTGGAGCAAAATAACCTCGTAGATCAGCGAGCCGCCTGAGCCGCCGTATTCCTTCGGCCATCCCAGACCCAACCAACCCTTCTGCCCGATTTTGCGGTTGAAAGCCCGGGCCTCCGCACCCAAACCTTTGTCCATGGCATGCTGTCGTCTGATTTCGTCGTTTAATTCAGCCTTTAGAAAATCGCTGACTTCGCAACGAAAAGCTTCTTCCTCGGGGGTGGTCGTCAAATTGAAATTCATGTATTCCTTCGCCCCTTTGCTTTTTAAAAAAAAAGGCCTTGTACGGGACCCAAGCTGAGCGGAGCCCAGGGCTCAACCCAGCCATCTTTTCCTTCTTCGATAATGCTTGATCGACCGGTAACTTTTTTTTTCGCCCAACTGACTCAGACCTAAGTAGAATTCTTTAATATCCTCATTTTTCCTGAGTTTTTCTGCCGGTCCGTCCATGACGATCTTGCCGTTTTCCATGACATAGCCATAATCGGCCACGGAAAGGGCCATCTCCACGTTCTGTTCAACCAAAAGGATGGTCGAGCCCTCATTTTTGTTTATACGATCGATAATCCCAAAGATTTCTTCCATCATCCGCGGGGCTAGGCCAAGTGAGGGTTCATCCAGCATCATTAACCGGGGTCTGGCCATCAAGGCCCGCCCGATGACCACCATCTGTTGTTCGCCACCCGAAAGATAACCGATGATGCGGTTTCGCAATCTGGATAGCCCCGGGAAATAGGAGTAGACGTGTTCGAGGTCTTGTTTAAGCTTGGCCTTGTCCCGGCGCAAGTGACCACCGATCATGATATTTTCCTCAGCGGTCAAATGCTGGAATATCATTCGACCTTCAATGACATGAATGACGCCTGCCTTTACGATGTTTTCCGGCCACTCGTTGTCAATCCTTTTACCCTCGAACTCGATACTGCCGGCGCTGACTTCACCTTCTTCGACCTTTATCAAGCCAGAAATGGACTTCAAAGTTGTGCTCTTTCCTGCGCCGTTAGCACCGAGCAGGCTGACGATTTTTCCTTCCTCAACATTTAGAGACACCCCTTTTAGAACCAGGATCGAATTCAAATAAATAACATCTATATTGTTCAACTTAAGCATGGAGTTCTCCACATTTGAATAAAGAATGAAATTCTTTATTCCGAATGACTCCGTATGTGTCCCTATCGGTGAAAAAATTCCTCTTCTGAAAGTCCTTTAGAGAATGGCATCCACCCGGCCATGTCAACCGGTTCGCCATTTTGGCATTGAAGTATTTTGATGGCTGAGGGGCCGACGCGCCTCTGTGCGTTCCACTTCAGATGGGAGACGATTCCACCGGTGTCCACTTCAACCCCAGAGTTGAGCATCTCAAAAATTGTTTCGCCGGTGACCTTATCCCATGAGCCGTATTTCTCCACAGCTTTTTCCAGGAGAGCTTTAGCCACCATGACATGCCCATAGGCCCACATGTCCCCCGTATCCGGAGGCCAGAGGTCCTTGAGTGCTTCATTTTTCTTGAATAACTCGTTCATACTTTTGATTCCGGGCGAAGATTCATCCAGATAGGTATTGAACGCGCTTACCTGGTAATGTCCTTCCAAAGTTTTTTTATCTACATATTTCAGGACTAAGCTGAAGGGCATAAAGCCGGGCAGTATCAGCTTAGATCTCATGTTCCGCCTCTCCATCTCGGTAAGAAGCTTGGTGTAAGCGGACACTGGGGTGATCCCATAAATAAAATCCGGCTTGGTTTGCTGGAAACGCATCATAATGCTTGTGATGTCCACCGGTACCGGGTCGACGAATTCTTCGGCCACAACTTCGATGCCTTTTTGTTCCAGCCAGGGCTTTAGTCTCATAGGCTCCCGCCCTCCCGGAGTGTTTAGAGTATAAAAGGCCAACCGTATAGGTCGCGCCTCTTTCCAGTTTTTTTGAACCCAATCAAGGAATGTCCCTAAGCTCTGGTAATAGAGCGCCCCAAAACTGAAGATCCAGGAGGGTTCTTTAACGAAGGCTTCATAGGCGGCCGGGGCAAGAAGAGGAATCCGGTAGTCAGGCTCTGGCATTTTCTTGGCAGAGGCCACGAAAAATGGTCCAATAGAACCACCGATCACCGCTGGTTTAGGTGTTAGGTTAATCAGTCTGCCTAAAATCGAAGTGCTTACGCCCACATCGTAACGACAATCATAGGGTTTTAGAATGACTTTACGCCCTGCAATGCCCCCTTTCTCATTAATGTCTTTCTCGAGAACTTGAAAAATCTTTACCCAGCCTGTGCTCTCTGATTTGTAGGGCCCTGTCATGTCAACTACCTGAGGAATTTCCAAAGGCAGTAAATCTGCTGCCGCGGCCTTCTCAGGCAATATGGCAGTGGAAGCGAAGATCAGTCCAAAAATGATAACAATTACACACTTTATAAAGGTTTTTTGTCCCAACATGGTTTATTCCTCCATTATCGGTTGAATACTGGTGTATTAATTAATTTCGGAGACTAATCGTGTAAAATGCGTTTAATTTTACCAGCTTCTATGAAATGTTGTATTTATGAATTGCTAAGACTTCCGGCTTTTCTGGTCAGATAATTTCGATATAAGTACTTAATTTTTTAACCTGATGGACTTTTTTGAAGTTGTTAGTGGAACCATGGTGCCCGTACACCGGCCTTTAGATCATACCAAAAGTGTGAACCAACTCGATACATCCAAAACCCATTGAATTTTGCCCTCTGCCTCCTTTCTTTTCTAAGCATGCATTTAATACCTGTAAGGAAACAACCGGTAGTATCTTTTGAAGATCTCCCAGCGGTGGGCAATGCCCTTGGGTTCGAAGATTAAAAAAAGTAAAATGACCACACCAAACGTAAGCGTGACTCCCGAAAAGATGATGCCGGCCCCAATCTCCGGGAAAATTTCATTAAGCAAGGGTCCCGAAATCGTCACCAATTCTTCAAAAAACCTTAAAAAGACCACGCCGAAGACCGCCCCCATAATACTGCCCATACCTCCAACTATTAGCATTCCGATAAACCAGACGGAAAACCATACGGTGAATTGCTCTAATCCGATGTAACGGATGTGATAGGCCCAAACGGCTCCGGCCACCCCTGCGAAAAAAGAACAGATGAAAAAGGCCAAAACTTTATAAGCAAAGAGATTTACACCCATAGCCTGGGCCGCAAGGTCGTTATCGCGAATAGCCACAAAGGCCCTCCCGGTTCTGGTCCTGACCAGGTTCTTGCATAGAAAAAGACATAAACCAACGAAGAACATGATAAAATAAAACATCTTGCTTTCACTGTTGAAAACCATACCTCCCAAAGTGGGCGCCGGCACGTCAATGCCGCTCTCCTGGCCGGTCCACTCCCTTGGCAGATGGAGAATGCCAAAATCAAAAATGTAGTGGAAAGCGATCGTAGCCATAACCAAGTAGAATCCTTTGATCCTTACAGCGGGCAGGCCGAAAACAATACCGAACAGGCCGGAGACCAACCCGGCCGCAGGTACCACCAGCCAGAACGGCAGACCGACCTTGCCGGCCAAGATCGCGCAGGTATAGGCGCCCACGCCCATAAAGGCTGACTGCCCCAATGAAATCTGCCCGCAATAGCCCGTCAAAATGCTCAATCCCAGCACGGCGATCACCGAAACGCCCATCCGGTTCATCAGGCCGATCCATTCATTGCCTAGAAAAAGGGGCAAAAATACCATCAAAGCGATGAATCCGATCAGCACATACCACTGGACTTTACTTCTAATGACGGCATTGTCCTGGAAATAGCTGGTATGGTATTTACCGCAAGGAACGCTTAAGTCCATAGCCTTAAACCCTCTCGATTTTTTTCAAACCGAATAAACCGTGAGGCCGAATCATCAAAATGGCCATCATTACCAGGAAGGGAAAGAGTTCGCCCATTCCGCCGCCCACCAAAGGATCGATGTAAAATGAAGCCAATATCTCACCGACCCCAACGATGGCCCCGGCAATCAAAGCTCCGGGCAAAGACTCCAACCCGGCAAGCAGTCCCACAGCAAAGGCTTTCAAGGCCACTTCGGCCAAATCAACGGAAACTGTACCGATGCCCGAAACAAAAATGATCGCCCCCAAGGTTGCCGCTGAGCAGGATATGATCCAGGTGGCGGTCATTATGCGTGAAATGGAAATCCCAATGCTTTGAGCGCCGACTTGATTGTCCGAGACACAACGCATCTTCAGACCAAGCTGCGTGTAGGCAAAGAAGAGCCAGAAAAACAGCAGCATCAAAAGTGACAGTAAAAAACCAGCGAGGAGATAAGGAGCAATGCTCACGCTGCCTAAAGTAATGTAATTTTGCGGAAAAATGGAGGGGCAGGACTTGACGTCGGGGTTCCAGATTATCAAGCTGCCTCCGCGCAATATCATGGAAATAGCCATGGTCATCATTACGACAGACAAAACAGGTTCTCCTATTAGAGGCCGCATTGTGAATTTTTCAATGCCTACAGCTAAAAGGGTGGCGAAGACCAATGCCAGCAAGACGGCCAAGACGGGACTTAGCCCCAAAATTGACAAGCTCCACCAGAAAAAAAATCCGCCGATCATGACCAGTTCTCCTTGCGCCAAATTGAATACGCCGGTCGCTTTAAAAATCAGAATGAACCCCATAGCGATCAGTCCATAAAGAGAACCGAGCATTACCCCGTTAACCGCTAAGTTCAGAAACATTTCCAGCTCCTTTGGAGACATTTTCGATCTTGATCGGAATCTGAAATTTGTCCTTCCGTCCATCCTGATATTCTACGTTTATATCCATGGTCGCTTCTTTGCGGTCTGCATACATTGCCGAAATGATATTTTCATATTTCTTTTCGACAAAGCTCCGCCTGATTTTACGCGTCCTTGTCAACTCTCCTTCATCCGGGTCGAATTCCTTGGGCAGGTTGATGAATTTTTGTATAAACGCCGCCGAAGGCACGCGGGTGTTGACCTCGGCCACTTCCCGTCGGATGAGTTCCAGCACATGGGGATTTTGAGAAAGATTGGCGTAAGTCGTGTAATTGATCCGGTTCCTCTCGGCCCATTTGCCGACGTTCTCATAATCTATGCTGATCAAGGCGGTGATATAGGATTTCTCCGGACCGGCTGTGACCATTACGTCCTTGATGAAATAACTAAACTTAAGGTGCCCTTCCAAATATTGGGGCGCATACTTGTCCCCGCTAGCCAGGGACATCATGTCTTTCATCCTATCAAGAAAGACCAAATGGCCGTCTTCGTTGACAAAGCCTGCGTCGCCGGTGCGAAACCAGCGCCCTCCCAGTAAAGCTTGGTCGGCTTTTTCAGGCTCTTTGTAATAACCGGAAAAAATCTTTTCAGCAGTGAGCAGAATTTCTCCTTCTTCGGAAATTTTTACTTTGGCATTGGGGAGAATCACCCCAAGGGTTTCCCATTTGACATCCTCAGGGCTATGCGCGCAGGCCCCCATGACTTCCGTGGCTCCGTAAATTTGTTTGATAGGTAGCCCCAAGGACCGGAAAAAACCGAAACAAGAAGGTGACAAAGGCGCGCCACCGGTCCAGGCGCTCCGCACATTTGCGAATCCCCATTTGTCTTTCACTGGTTTGAATAAGAATTTATAGACAAGCTTATATGTCAAGGCGAGAAATACAGCCGGCTTTATTCCCTTTGTCTCCAGCTCGGCGTACTTGCTCCCGTAGGGAAAAAGCCGCCGCCAAATCCATCTCTTCAGTCGACTGGAGTCGGTAATCTTGGCGTAATTCGAAGACATGAGGCTTTCCCACATTCGCGGAGTATAACAAAAAACAGTCGGTCCAATTTCCCTGATATTTTCCTGGACTGTTTCCGGAGCTTCGGGAAAATTGATCGATGCCCCCGACAGGAGGGCCATTATCCAAAAGCCGTGTTCCGTGATCCAGGCCGGCGGAATGTAGGATAAGTAGCGGTCATCCGGGGTCCAAGGGTCACACACGCCCAGTCCATTTTTGATGGCGGAAATGAGGTATTCGTGTGAGATCATTGCCCCTTTTGGCAAGCCCGTTGTGCCTGAGGTATATGAGATGATGCAGATATCTTCGCCTTTTCCCCGCAGAATTTGTTCTTCAAACAAATTCTCTTTCTGATTTTCCATCTCCCGGCCCAGTGCCAGAAGGCTTTCGTAGTTCACCAGTAAGGGGTCCTCGTAGAACCACAGGCCTTTGGGCTCCCAATAAATGATGTTTTTCAAATTGGGCAAATCTTCCTTAATCTGCAGAACTTTGTCTACCTGCTCCTGGTCTTTGGCGAAGATAATCTTGGCGTCCGAATGACCGGCCAGATACTTTATTTCGTCAGGTGTGGCATCGATGTAAATCCCTACTGCCACCCCTCCCATGGCCTGAATACCTATTTCGGCCCAAAAGTATTCAGGATCGTTATCTCCGATGATGCAGGCCTTGTCCCCCCGGACCAACCCCAGACTCATCAACCCCAAAGACAGGTGCTTGATCTTTAAATATGAATCTTCCCAGGATACTTCCCCCCACAGGCCATATCTTTTCTTTCTTATGAACGTTCGGTTGCGGTATTTTTGATGTTGCTCAAGAAAGATTTTGGGCACAGTGTCGCCCTGAGCATAATTAAAATCTTTTTCCAGCATACGCAGCCTCGTTTCAGCCGGCTTTGCCCAAGTAGGCCTTTACGACCTTCGGGTCCTTACTTATTTCTTCGGGAGTTCCCTCAGCGATTTTGACACCAAAATCCATAACCACTATCCGATCGACCAAGTCCATTACCACACCCATGTCATGCTCGATAATGACCATGGGCGTCCCACGCAGTTCATGGATGTCTAAAATATAGCGGGCCATGTCCTCCTTTTCTTCCACGGTCATCCCAGCCATGGGTTCATCCAGCATCAAAATCTTGGGCTCCATGGCCAAAGCTCGGCCCAGCTCGACCCGCTTGCGCATGCCGTAGGGCAAGGTGCCCACGATCTTTTTTCTCAAAGGCTGAAGATCTAGAAAATCAATTAAAGACTCGACTGTATGGCGGTGCTGCGCTTCCTCTCTGGAAGCCTTTCCAAAATACAGACTGTCCCAGAGAAAGTTGGATTTCATCCGGCCGTGGCGGGCAGCCATCATGTTGTCCAGGGTGGTCATGCCTGTATAGAGTTCAACATTTTGGAAAACTCTGGAGATCCCCAGTTCGGCCACTTGATGCGGGCTCAGACCAACCAGGTTTTTCCCCTGGTAAAATATTCTGCCGGTTTGAGGTCTGTAGAATTGATTGATGCAATTGAGAATACAGGTCTTGCCGGCGCCGTTGGGACCGATGATGCCCAGGATTTCCTTTTCAAGATTGAAACTGACGTCCAACAGGCTTTGAACCGAACCAAAACTTAGGGAAACGGATTCAAACTCCAGCACATTTGATTTTTCCGCCATGGCCTTCATCTCGTCTTCTTAAAAATTATAGGCGAAAAACCGAAGCCTCATTTACTTTTTGAGTATGCCCGTGCAAAAAGATGAAAAGGTAAATGTCAATGTTTCCAGTAAATGGTTTTTCTTGGAGATCAGGAACTTGGCCTGCTCCAACTGAACAATGCCCAAAAAGGATCCCCACAGCATGTCGGCCAATTGGACCGGATCAAGTGGTAGGAGGTAACCCAATTCTATGCCTTGGGTGATAATCCGCTGTAACAGGGTGAAGTTGGCGTGTCCGATTTTTCTTAATATGTCCCTGGTCGGCTCCGACATGGAAGAAAAAAGGCTTTCGAGTTGAAATATCTGGAAAATGTTCAGGGCGTGGGGATCAAATTTGTGTAGCTCAATTAAAAGATCGACGATGCCCCTGATAAATTCCTCCCCATTCCTGTACTGGCCTTCCTGAACGTTTTTTTCAAATTCCTTCAGGAGAAAATTCAATTGCTCGATCAGAGGAATCATCAGGGAGACGTAAAGCTCGTCCTTACTCCGAAAATAGAAATATACCGTGCCCTTGCTGACTGAAACCTTTCGCGCGATATCCTCGACGGATGTATTGTGGTAACCCTTTTTCCAAAAGACCTTGCGGGCGGCCTTTTGGATTTTTTCTATCCGCTCGTTTCTTTCTTTCGCTCTTCTTTGGACGATGGACATTGTTCAGCCTCTGACTGGTGGGCGAAAACTGATTGACGGTCAGTCAAGAATTGACTATGTGTCAATATACTGGACCCGCAAGGCTATTCATGTCAAGAAAAATTTTTAATTGGTTTCTGTCAATTTGAATCTATGAAAAAGGGTTTAGAGGTCTTTGACTGCGGGAGGAATCAAAACAGTCAGCCAGCGGGCATGTTCAAAGATTGATGTCAAATGACACCCAAGCGGCCAAATGCATCTATCCGTTCCATACGCAGGATGTTTAATTAAATCGGGTGGCGCTATTAAACCCATTCCTCAGCCTCGGCAATGCCATTTCGACACGAGCGCGTGACCGGCTGCCGGAATGTAAGAGCCCTGTGGGTGCTTGGGTGTTTTCATTTTCTATCGCAGTGGAGAGAAAATGGAGAGAGGATTTCGAGAATTAAAAATAATGTTTGCGCTGGAAGGCCTAAGCCGTTGATAATTTTTGAGTGCCCCCGGCAGGAATCGAACCTGCGGCCAACAGATTAGGAATCTGCTGCTCTATCCCCTGAGCTACGAGGGCGTTGCGAGGATTGCTTAAACGCAGCAAGCGTTATCACAATCCGGCGATATTGGAAATACGAAAGATCCAGCTTAATCCCAGCTTATTCTATGAATAGCTTTTGGCCCGGATAGATTGTACTGCCGTTGTCCAACTGGTTGATGCTCAGAAAACGTCCAAGCGGCATGTTGTGTTTCTGGGCGATGGCGGTGGGGCTGTCACCTTTTTTCACGTAGTAGGTGCTTAATCGAGTGGAATTGGGCAAAGGCTCCGGTGTGGAACCGGGTATTTTCAGTTTTTGCCCGACATGCAGGTTGCCGGAGGACAAATTGTTCAAGGCGCTGATTTGCTTGATGGTGGTTTGGTAGCGTTTGGCGAGGCCGTAAAGTGTGTCGCCTTTGATAACCACATGGATACCTGAAAAGCTCGCGGTGCGCACCCCTACGTTTGCGGCGCTGCCGCCGGCTGGAATTTTAAGGTTTCTACCGGCACGAATGTATTTCGCGCTCTTCAGATTGTTGGCTCTCATGAGTGCGTTGACGCTGACGCGATAGCGGCGGGCTATGGAGGCAAGCGATTCCCCGGAGCGAACGACGTGATATGTATGCGCCCGTTGCGGCAGCGTGCATGTGGGAATGGTCTCCAAATTGGCCAGCAGGAGGTCCGCTGTACCCTTGGGCACCCTCAGTGTATAGGGTTCCGGCGGCAGTATTTGGTAGCGCAGTTCGGGATTGAACCCTTCCAGTACGTTCAGCTCAGCGCCAAGCAGAGTGCCGATTTCCCTGAGGTGAACCTGCCGGTTGATTGCAACTTCGTCCCAGGTCATCGCAGATTCGACAGCGACTTTATCCAAACCATAGTGTTCCGGATTCTTGACGATATGCAATGTGGCGAAAAACCGGGGCACGTAACGGGCGGTTTCGCGGGGCAGACGCTGGTAAAGGTCCCAGAAGTTGTCCAGGTAGTTGACATTTTGGGTGCGAATGACCTGCAGCACACGTCCTTCGCCGCAGTTGTACGCAGCCAGCACCGTCGACCAATCTCCGAAAATATTGTGCAGCTCTTTTAGGTAGGCGATGGCCGCTTGGGTCGACTTGATGAAATCGATGCGCTCATCGATGTAATTGTTGCGTTTCAATCCGAACTTGTATCCAGTCGAAGGGATGAATTGCCACAGGCCCAACGCGCGTGCGCGGGAAAGTGCTTTAACTTTGAATCCGCTTTCGATCAAGGGCAGCCAGGAGAGATCTTCGGGCAGGCCGGCCTCCTTCAAGGCCTGCAATATATACGGGCGGTAGCGTCCCGAACGCTGATAGGCTTTCAGAAAGGCATCTTTTTCGAATCCGACGGTAAACAGCTTCAGCTCCGCTTCGATATGCTGGTTTTGCTCCATGGGAATCTCATCATGGTCGCCGTTGACCACGATGTTGCGGGAGGCATAGATTTCAAGGATCCGCTTGGAGATCAGGAAGCGCAGATCTTCTTTCTGCTGCATCAGTTTGGGATCCTGCCGGGCGTCGACTTCAAAAATCAGGGAGTAAGCTTTGTCCAGGGCTTCAAGGGCGTTGTCCAATTCGCCTTTTTGCCATAAAGATTGGGCCACATCGCAGAAATCGAGCGCTTCATCCAAAACTGCTTGGGCTTCCTTGTCCGCGTCCGCGGGCAATTCTTTTTCGGCAGTTTCGCAATCGATACCACCTTCCGGGCAATCGTCGGTCGCAAGCTGTACTTCGGCGGCAACGGCCTCTGTGGGCGGCGTCACTGCATCGGAGGGACATTCCGGCGGGTCTGCCGCCAGGTTGTTCTCGGTGCGGGTGATCTGTAATGGGGCACCTTTTCCGGAGTCCTTCACTGCACCGTTGCCGGCGCTATCGCGTTGCACCGCATCGGAGGAGGGGGGTGCCGAAGATGAGGTGGGTCCTCCAGCCGATCGCTTGTCCCGGTCAGGCTGTTCCGGAAAAAAATGACTGCAATTGCAAAGGAAAACGACAAGAGGAAGGGCCAACGCGTAAAAAACCTGTCTTTTCAAAACCGTCTCCGCGGATACTCATTGTTTTGCCACGCCGGTCTCAATTTACGGTTGAAAGCGCGGGAGTTTACGGATAGTGGGTGCACTCGCGTGTAGGCCTCGATTGCACCGGATTCCGAGCTGTCGAGGGACAAATAGCACGGAAATCACCGCATTTGTCAAGTAATTATCGATAAGTGAATGCGCAATTACGGAATTGGCGGTGGTGCAGGACATGATCTTCAATGATGCATATAATTGATGCAATTGATATAAATTTGTTTTGTCAAGCCCCGCCACGGACGAGGCGCGCCGTTTTTTAACTGGAGATAATCAAAGAAAAGGATAGCTTTTAGAAGCAATTCGGAAAAAATGCACTATCTGGATGTATAAAGATTGAATTTGACCAAAATTAAAGCTTGTTTTTTTTGTTTTTAATGTATAAAAAGACCAATTTTAATTACCTGGAACGAGACGCTGGTTTCGGAGCGATCTTTTAAACAGCTGTAAGGTGCTGTGCCAGCGTAGCTCAGTTGGTAGAGCTACTGATTTGTAATCAGTGGGTCGGGGGTTCAAGTCCCTCCGCTGGCTCCATGGATATAGGTGGGGTTCCCGAGCGGCCAAAGGGAACAGACTGTAAATCTGTCGGCGAAGCCTTCGGAGGTTCGAATCCTCCCCCCACCACCACACATGCAAACGCGCTGTATGTAGGAGATCCGTATTTATTTGGAATCGTTTCTGACTACATGGCTTCCAGCATACATATGGCCCGCCGCGGGGACCAATCTGCGGCAGAGAAATGGTATGGATGCAGGGTTCAGAACTTTAACTTGATCCGAAAAAATCGGGCGGGAGTAGCTCAGTGGGTAGAGCTTCAGCCTTCCAAGCTGAATGTCGCGAGTTCGAGCCTCGTCTCCCGCTCCATGCTTCTTTCTGGACACAGCCTTCGATCAGAAAAATCCGAAACAACAGAGAGCATGAATGCCCACGTAGCTCAGTCGGTAGAGCGCTTCCTTGGTAAGGAAGAGGTTCACCGGTTCGATCCCGGTCGTGGGCTCCACCCGTTGCTCGGAACAGATGCTGATAGGCATTGCAAACCCACTGCTCGGCCTAAATCGCGACTAAAATTTTAGTGCTCAACCTTTTAATGACCAGAGGAGGGACGAGATGGCGAAGGCAAAATTTGAGAGGAAGAAGCCGCATGTCAACGTAGGCACGATTGGTCATATTGATCACGGCAAGACGACCCTGA